>JAJRTP010000670.1 GCA_024278255.1 Chloroflexota bacterium
CAGCCGGTTGGCGCGGCTGAAAGCCAAAGAGACGTTGCTACCGCTGTCCACCCGCCGCACCTGAAAATGGTTGCCGCCGCGTGATAGAGCCACATAGATATCGCCGTCGGTTAGCCAGGCCACAGCCAGCATATCATCGCCAACGGCCGTGGCCGCCAAATCCTGATTGGCCACATCTAGCGAAAGGTTGACTACCTCGGTGGTGACGAACTGCTCAGGGAAGTCTGGGGGTGGCGCTTCAGGAGGAATAGGTGTGGGGCAATAATCCGCGCCGTCCCCGCCATCAGGCAACACGGGCGGGCTGAACAAGTCGGGGTCGGTCTGCCGGGTGGCAGTGGGAATGATAGCGATACTATCGCCGCTGCAATCAGGCGGTTCTGGTTCACCAGGGTTGCTGCAAGCGGCCAATACTGTGATGGCGAATATCACATAGACACGGGTAAATACGGTTTGGTTGAACAAGCGCATGGCATCCTCCGGACAGGCAACCGCAAACAGCTACCGGATGTTGCTATCCGTCTACTGGTTCTAGATTCGATTTTGATGCGAAACTGGGGTTAGAACTGCGCTATAATGGGGGCAGGTCTACCCTTGATGTATGGGATTAGACTGATTTAACGACAAGGGACTGCGCTACCAGTCCCTTGTCGCATTTTATGACCTCGCTTCAAATAGGCGCTTTCGGCTTATTTCGTGAATGGTTGCAAGAAAAATTCATACGCCCATTGTAGTGAGAAAAGGCAAGCTGCCAACGCGACAATTATCCTGCTTACAAACAGTACAGGCGTACTGTTTAATCTGATGTGGGTAGTACACAGGTACTGTTATTTCTGAAATCCGGCAAAAATGGCATGAAGTAAAAATCCAAAAGCCAATCCCGGTCACTCGTTCAGATCAAACATCGTGACATCATAGGAAAAGCTCTGGGGAGTACTGTTGATGACAACGTTGTTTACGTTCACGGCAAAGTGAACATCGCCGGCTGGAGCGGAACCGAAGGAATACACCGGCTCCCAAACCAGTGTATTATCGCCATATCCGTTGACCACAGCGTTGACGGTCAGGAACAAAGGAACGCCGTTGACAGACATGGTAACAGTAGCATTGGAAAAATCAGCATCGTCATAAGCAAACGACCAGCACGGAAAAATCACCTGCTAGGGTACATAATCGGGCGGCGGCCAAGTAACATATTCTTCTCGCGTTGTGGAACGCGGTCCCCACATGTTCAGGTCAAATACCCACAGAGCATTGGCGAGCGAGTAACCGCTGGTAGCCGGCACATCGCCGATACCCATGCACTGTGTTTACGGGTACAAAATCCAACGCCGGTGGCCGATGAAGTAATTACCGCCGCCAGGGTCATCAACGATGCCCCCACCAAGAGAATGAACCAACCAAACAGCAGTATGACCAGCCCGCTCATATGCCGAACGGCCGGACCGCCTTGAGAAAAACATCGGGGGGCGCATGAGTTTCCCCTTTAGAACAATCGCTAATGTTTTTAACCTCATTTATTGCCAATAATAACTCAAGCCGTTCGCACCACCCCAATTAAGCTGTTTTCCGGATATTTTTTCACAACACAGGTATCTGACAATAGGCAAAAAGAAACCGCCACTCTCGCAAAAGAGGGCGGTTCCTTCATGCCATAGGCATTATTCGGACAATGTTAGATACGACAAAGAGGCATCATCCTGACTTAGTCGGCTGTTGTTCCAGTCGCGTTTCTCTCGTGCCAGTTTGGGGGGAGGGGTGTCGTATCTTAACCAACCAAGCTATCCATATGATACACAGTTTTTGCCGCTTTGCACGTATTATTGCTTGCGCATACAACTGCCTAATGGCCCCCCAAGAGGAAGATTATTTAGTATGTACCCAGACTACCTTGCATCTGCGCCCGTCGGACGCTCCAAATAAACGTAGCCGCGCCCAACGCCAGGAAAATAACTGCTTGTGCGCCCAACCCCAACAATGTGCCATCGATCCACAGAGAAGACCACCCCATCCCACTGATTATTATTTCTCGTAACGCATCTATTCCCCAGGTCATGGGCGCTAGGTACTTCAAAACAATAAAGACAACACCCAGGCCGTTGAGTGGAACTAGCGCCCCGGTAAAAAGGACGGCTAACAAGGTGACAACGCCAACAACGCTATCAATGGATTTGTAGATCATCGCCAGCCCCCCCAAAGCCAGGCCGACTCCAGCTACACTCACTATTGTCAGTCCCGTCACTAAAAGGACGGGGCTGCTCAACGTAAACGGCAGGTTGAGAATGAGGATTAACGCCAGACCCAAGATGGTGGTTTCCGCGGCCTGGCGGGTAAAAACGGCCGTTATCCGCGAAGAAAAAATCACAAGCGGCGATACCGGGGCCAACATCACGTTTTCTAGCGTCCCTTGCTGCGCTTCTTCCGTCACGGAATCCGTTGTAGCCACCAGCACGCTCGAACACAGTTCCCAAACCAGGAATCCTATCAACGAAGCCAAGCGTTGGTCTGGCCCATAGCCGGCAGCCACGCTGTCAAAGGTCAGCATCATGAACGGGAAGGCTACCAACCACAGGCCCAGCGAACTGAGAGCATTCAGCCGATAAGACCACCAGTGGCGCACGTCGCGCCGCAGTTCGGCCAGGAACAGTTTGGGCAATAGAAGTACGTTCATCATCAATAATGCGCCAGCGATCCGTCACGCCGGGCTGTCCGTTGCCCCCATTCCCAGATTGCCAGACCGAGGAGAGTGTAGACGGCCGTATTCACCAGCAGCCAATAGAAATCCGGCTGGCGTAATACAGCGGAGAGAGTGAGCCTGCCCGCCAACACCTGCCGTGACAAATCAATGCCAATGGTCAATGGTAAAGCGCGACTCAGGTAATGCAACAGCGGGGCATTATCTAGGGGGGCCAACGCCCCAGTCAGAAATAGCAAAGCCGTTGAGAGCGCCAGGCCAATCGAGGAGACGTTCTTATAGATCAGATGCAGGCCGGCAATGATGAAAGCAACGCCAAATACCCCGGCCTGGGTAAGGATAAAAACCAGAAACAATCCCAAAGGAAAGACAAGGGGCAAGCCGAGGATGAGCGCTAAAATGACAGCCAGCAACAACCCACGGGCGCTGTGATAAAGCAAGATAGCAGCGCTGCGGGATATAAAGATGAAATGCGGTGAAACGGCGCTTAACCATACTTGCTCCAACGTACCTGCCTGGGCGTCATCACTGATATTCCTTGTCAGGTGTAAGATACAACCGTCTGCCACGCGCCAAGTCACAAAACCAACCAAGGATGCCAGCGCCGCCTCTTTGGTATAGCTACCGTCAGCTACTAGCTGGAACAGGCCGGACAAGAGCAAAAAGCCCAGCGTGAAAAGCGCTTGATCAGCCAGTACCTCCAACCAATAAGCCCGCGCCCGCTGGAACTCACGC
>JAJRTP010000671.1 GCA_024278255.1 Chloroflexota bacterium
AATTTCGGTGCACAGCTTGTAAGCCATTTGCTCCTTTACAGAAGCATCCTGTGCCGGCGGGTCGGGATTGTCCAAGAAAAAGGCGCGCCAACCCTGGTGATGGGGACTGCGTCCGGTAGCGATGTACGGGTCAATCCCACGCGCTTCCAAGCCAGCGATGTTGTTTTCGCTGAAATAGCCCGTGTCCAAATTGGCCTTTTTCGGTTGACCCACTTCTGGCGGCACGGTGTCGATGGTAGGCAGGGCGGCTTGCTTGTCGTTGGTATGGTTGCACAACCAGTTGCCGACGACCAGACGGCTGTCATGGTCAACCACCATCTGGGTATTGTAATGTTGGTCAAAACCGCCGTTGTTGGCGTTTTTCATGATGCGCGATTCGGGGTCGGTGAAATTGTATTGGTCTTTATCGCGCGGCCCAGGTGTGGGCGGTTTGGGGGGACGACCCGGTGGTTTGCCTCCCTTTTTAGCTGCTTTTTCTGCTCGCGCCTGCATTTTGGCTTCATATTCAGCTTTCTCAGCTTCGTAGCGAGCTTGGGCACGGACTTCCAATACTTTTTTAGCCTCAGCCAGCCGTGCCAATTGCTGCTCGCGCCGTTCAATCTCGTCCTCGATGTTCATCTCTTCAGGCAGTTGACCCCCATCGGTGGCTGCGGCCAAAGCAAACAATTCGCTGACCTCAGCTTGCAGATACGCTTCGATGGCCAACAGCCGCTTGTAGCTGACCGCCTTGCTCTTGGAGGCATCGGCATGGATTTTGCTCCCATCCAGACTGACGTTACCCAACTGCAAGTGCCCCATTTCTTGGGCGATCAGCAGAATTTGCACAAACAATTCTTTCAATTCAGCCAAATATTCCTTGCCAAAATGGGCAATGGTCACATGGTCGGGATGCATGTCCCCCGCGATAAAGCGGAACGAGATCACTTCGTGGGTCACCTTCTCGATCTTGCGCGAACTGAAAACGCCGGTGGCGTACCCGTAAAACAGCAACCCCAATAACACTTCTGGCGCGTATGGTGGTGCACCCTGATCATTGTATTGGTTGTAAATCCCGCTCAAATCAAGCTGAGCAATCACATCCACAATGAATCGGGCCAAATGATCGGGCGGCAAGACATCACGCAAGCTAATTTGCAGGTCAAGCGTTTTTTCGTAATCAGCGGTTTTGAATTTTCTCATCATACCCGAAGTTTACACCAAAATCGTCTATGTTTGGAGAATCTGACTTCTCCGACAAACTGCTAGGTAACTTAGGCATGGTTGCTCAAGATTTGGGGAATTTGCCAAAAGCAATTGAGTACCACAAGGCAGCTCTGAAAATTGCCGAACAGAGTGGGAACACCCTGGCCAGGCTGGAAGATCTGATAAATCTGGCTGCTGTCTATTATAGCCAGGGAGAGTATTCTGATGCTCAAAGGGGTTATCAGGAGGTCCTGAACCTGGCGCTTGAAGTGGAATCGCCAGCGGATGAGATGAGTGGGCTGGCTGGCCTGGGATTAATCTGCCGGGCACGGGGGGAAGTAAACAAAGCGAAGGAATATTTTGAAAGCGCTCTGGTAATAGCACGCCAAATGGGTGACCGCCGGGCAGAGGCTGCTCAACTGGGCAATCTGGGGCTTGTTTACCATGACCTGGGCAACCTTAGAGATGCGCTGGAATTGCACCAGGAATCGGCCACTCTGCATGCCAGCGTCGGTTACCGGCAAGGGCAGGCCAACCAACTAAGCAACTCGGCCGGTATCTATTATGCCCTGGGTGATATGGTCACGGCCGAAGCGCTATACCAAGACGCGCTAGAAATCCATCAGGAAACAGGGTTTCGTCGCGGTCAGGCCGAGACGTTAGGTAATCTGGCTCTTATTCGCCGGATTCAAGGGGATTATGCCGGCGCCCTGGCTCTCAGTAATGCTGCCTTGCTGATTGACCAGGAAATTGGCGAGAGACGGGGAGAAACGGCCGATTGGGGCAACCTGGGGATTATGTACACACAATTGGGTGACTATGAACGCGCGCAGCGCTGTTTGCGCCAAGCAGTAGCCATGGCCCGACAGATAGGCCACATCGAGTACGAAGCCGACCATCTGGCCAACCTGGCCGAGCTATATTATCGTCTCGGAGATGTAGCGGCCGCACTGGTCAACTATACTCAGGCGCTTCACTTGAATGAGCAGATAGGCGATCCAGCGGGAATAGCCACCCAGCTATCAAACATCGGCGTTGTCCTCATGACAACAGGAGATGCTGCTGCGGGACGTAACTATCTGCAAAGAGCACTGACACTGGATGAAAAGCTGGGAGCAAAGCGAGGCCAGGTTGCTGACCTGGTTGATCTGGGCAACGTTTGTTTTGCTCTGGGTGAGATCAATGAAGCACTGGAATATCAGTCACGCGCTGTGGTCCTGGCCCTGACCCTGGCAGATGTGGACCTGGCTGCTCGCAGCCTGGCAGCGCGTGGGGAAACGTATGAAACAGTTGGTCAACTTGAGGCTGCCCGTATCGATTATGAGGCCGCCGTTGAAAGGGTGGAACTGTTGCGCGCCTCTATTCTTGAAGAAATCCACCAGGTCGGCTTCTTTAGCCATGACAAAGAGGAAGTCTACCAACGCCTGGTGAAGGTGTCAGTCAGATTAGGAAATGTTTCAGGAGCATTCGACGTAGTTCAGCGTGCCCGGTCACGAGCGCTAACAATGCTCCTGAGCCGCTCGCATCTAACGCCGCCGACCACGACCGACCCATCTCTGGTTGCCCAGGAGCGAACAGTATAGATGCGACTAAACGAATGCCTGGCAAATGCCGCCGATGCCAATGAAGAATCAGAGCAACTTCATTGGAATGTTCAGGCTTCAGAAGCAGCAGAACAATTACGAGCCATGTGGGAGCAATTACGCCACGCGGCTGCTGAGTACGTTGACCTCCGTCAGGCGAAACCATTTACTCTGATTGATGCGACACGTCTCTTAAGGCCTTCTATGCCTTATTTTAGGGAGTAAGCGTGAGCATTAAGGAACCGGTGGCTACGGCCGTTAGTAACTCCGCTTGTTTTGGCCTGGGCACAGCCAGGACGACAATGTAAGGGAAGGCTTTTTCTTCTGTGTCACTTTGCCCTGCCACTTTTTGCACGTCCAACACCAGCACTTCACCCAGTAAAGGTTTAGCCTGTTCCGTATCCGTAACTGTCCAAACTGTGACGATTGCGCCAGAAGCCAGTTGTCCATTATAGACCATGGCGGCCGTTGCCGGAATGGCTACGGCCGTTGTATCCGGCACATACTTCTCATCTACGACCGGAACCAGTTGTGCCGCTGCCACCGGCTTTTCGGCTGTCAGTGGCTGGATTGTATAACGACCTACCAGGCCAGTTTCTTGCAATGGGGATTTAGACGCCAAAACGGCCGTTGGCAGTGTAGTTGTCATCAAATCGGTAGCGGCGATCAGGTGATAAGCCGGTAAATCCGCTTCGGGAACATATAGAGTCGTCACTGGTTGCTCCAGTGAGTATAGATAGAACGCACCGCCGAGGGACAAGGCTAGAACCACCAATGTCAACAGCCACCTTTGCCAGTCAAGCCACCGCATCAGGATGTACTCCCTTGTCCAAATAATGATTGCAACCAACGAATCAGCCAGGGGCGCGCGGGTTGAGGTGAGGGAGCGGGCTGCGTTTCTTTAACGCCCAAATAGCGTAACGCTTCAGGATCGCCAGCTTCACCTCTATAGACCAATTCGTAGAGACTGCGCCAGAAGATGCGTTCTTCCGCCAGCGATTTGGGCTGTTCATACCCCAGTTGCTTTCGTAGCTCCCCTTTGTAAAGATCAAACGCACTCTTGATTAACTGCCCGTAGGTGATAGCTGCTTCTAACGCGCTTTTGTAAGCCAGTCGCGCCACCACCAGACCGCCGAGGAAGCAAAGTAAAAACAACCACCAGGCGCTTTGCATTGCCAGCAAGTAGATACTGGCGATAAAAGCAAACAAGGCGCTCAAGCTGGAGATGACCAGCATAAAATCGAGTGAAGCTTTGGCCCCATCAAGCGTTTTCATAAAGCTTTCCGGCAAAACGGAATAGAGGCGTGGCCACAGCAGCACCGCATCCATATCATACCGCTGGTACGAATAACGTTCTGAGTTCTTCATAATGTTACCCAGGCGGGTAGGCATTACTTCTTCCGGTTCATTGGGGAAGGGAAATGTGTAGTAAATACGTTCAAAATCAACCGCCGGATCAATGCCGGCCAACACTCGTTGGTAATGCTTCTGCCGAGTTTCCGCCAATCGCTTGCCAAGCAGGGGCATCCATTCCCAGTACCCTTCAAACTGCTTAGTCAACCACACGATCTGATTGCTCAGTAGATAAGCAAAAAATGTGACCCAGGCCAGGGCAATGATGATTTGCATCAGTTGCACACCAATGTCTTGCGCCCGCCATTGGGTCAAAAGTGTCACCAGCCCTTTGTCGGCTGCAAAAACGACCGTTAACCCACCCCAAAACAGCAAACTGGGAAAAAACAAGGTCAGGATAAACCGGGAATCTAACCGGCCGGTTACTTCATTCAGGACGTTGGTAAACATCAGCTACCTCTGCTTACGAATGGGATGAGGGTGTGGCGTCTTAACTTGGCATGGGGGCGGTTTGCGCCGGTTGTAATAGGCCAATTCGTTGCGATGTTTAAACTCAACGCAATACATGATGATGGGATTGTTCACAATGCGCCCGGCCAAGCGGGTATCTGCAGGTATCCCCCTCAATTCGCTAACCGGCTCAAACTCATCACGTAAATATTGGGTGATGATTGCTTCGGTTAACACACCGGCCAACTGGCCTTTATCGAAGACGATGACCCCTCTGGCTCCGGCGGAAAACGCAGTGAATTCTGGACTATTGGCAAAATCTTCCAGCGAAAGGGCGGCTTCTGTGACCACACCGGGGGGGAGTTGACCGGCGATGTCAGCCAGCGGCCGGTCATCAGGCGCAGCGATATTTGCCAGATCGTCGGTGGTGACGACAGTAACGGGTCGCTTTTCATCGTCGAGAATGACAGCCACAAAACCGGGGTTTTCATCTAGCTTGGTTCGGGCGACAGCCAAGGTGTCACTCAGTTGCAATTGAACATATTGTTGGGTCATTCGTGTGCCAATCATGCCATGCCTCCTACTGCCAATCCCCCACCAGGATAAATGGCGCCCAATGGAAGGGATGGCTGTATATCTGGTTGTTGTAATCTGGTTTTACCGGTTGGCCGGTTAACATTTCGCAGCGGGCTAGAGCCACATCCAGAGCCTGGTACTTATCCATGCCTGCTTCCGGATCAAGTTTGTCCAGCAACGCTTCATATATTTTAACCGCTTCTGGGTAGTTGCCTGCCTGAAAGTGCAAATCGGCCATGTCTTCCGTTAAGGCATGAATAGCCTCATCTTCCCCGGCATTCTGTAACAGGTCAATGGTAGCCTGGCAGTAATCAATCGCTTCGCGGGCAGTCATCTCTTTCAGGGTCAATTGCGCGGTTTGCAACGCTTCCACCTTCGTTGTTTTTGGCTGTTTGAGGACCTTGTAAAACGTTTGCATGAAGATACCGCTGGAAATCTGGTCTACCGACCACAGGCTCATTACCACCGAGGGCGTGCCAGCGTAAATGAGCGCCCGCATCAGGCCAAACAGTTCGTCGCCAGGACGGATGTCGCTGACGCCGCTTTCGCAGGCGCTTAACATCACCAAATCTACCTGCATTTCCATGCCAAAGAAATCTTCGGCCGTCAGGTAACGACTGACGGGCAAGTCGCCTAATTTCGGTTCATATTCTGAGGATTCTTCCCCATTTTCTTCGGGAGCCATGAGGATGCCAGATTTGAGGGGTTGGGTGTGGTGGAAACGGCCGTGACAGGCAAAGTGCAGCACATCAATCGCTTCTTTATTCTCCTTCAACCGATTCTGTACCAATGACTTTTGCGCTGCCTGGCCCAGATACGCCTGTGTGCCAAACGCCTGCGCTACGGCCAACGCTTCGGCGCGAGCATGAACCAAGTCGCCGTATGAATCCCCCAACACCAGCGCCTGATCGCGCCGTCCTTTGCGCTTGGCTTGACAATACTTGAGAACTGAGGCGCTGGGCGTATATAAAACCGGGTTGCGTTCGATGAGATATTGCCCTTCCAGTTTCAGCGCGTGCAACGGCAGGTAATGGAGTGCGTCATGTGGTACAAGATAGAGATAATCCCCTGGATCGGCCCAATCTTTGATAGGGTCAATGAATTCACCGAATTCTTGCTGCCATTCGTCCAGATCAAGTTGTCGAACGGGTTGATTACCAGCCGTTTCCGGGCCAAAATGATTGGTGACGTAATCGCGGATGTCGGATAACGGCCGTTTAATCTCTACCACTTCCGGTTTATCCCAGTCAGCACGGACACCAAATAATAACGTCACATCATCTGTTGTAAAATACTCGACCAGAACTATACGGTTTGGAGACATAGTTTGTAACTCCTCAAATGACAAAGGTGTGCCACGTCTTAAGGAAACGTATTCTGGATCCGTTTCCTCGAGAGCGTCCAGAATAAGATTGTACTGCTCATGGGTTGCCTGTATTTCAGATCTAATCATTCGCTGTTGGGCTTCATGTTCTGACATCCGTAGTAAACCCTGTAACAAGCGAAGTTTCAGTGCCAAATTTTGTTCTTCCGTGAAGGCTGTCGACTCGCCCCTCGCACCTGGTACCCACACACTGAGAGCCAATACGTCCAAGAAGGCCCGCGACCTAGCTCGTTCTGCATATCCAAATGCTTCATCCGGCCGTTTCATATCATGACAAAGCAGTATCATACTAGGGTAAATCGATATCATTCCGGTGCGAAAGAAAAAACCAACTTTATAGAATTCCTCTTTAACAATTGCATCAACCGCGCAAATTATGCGGGCTGCCCAAGATAGTCAGGAAAGCCAGCTTGACGATAGTACAAAGCAGCTGACATGATCCGATACCCTCGCACACTGACCCGATAAAGCC
>JAJRTP010000672.1 GCA_024278255.1 Chloroflexota bacterium
CTCGGCCGGGGTGATTGGCGAGACGCGGCAGGATGACCGCCTCTACACCAAAGAGTTTGTCGTCGGCGTGGAACTGGACGACGCCGTCAAAGCGTACCCCTTCAGCGCTCTGGATGCGGCCGGCGGCGTAATTAATGATACGGTGAACGGCCGTGCCCTCTTAATCGCCTTCGATCCCGACTCCACCGCCAGCGTCACCTATAATCGCGCAGTGGGCAACCAAACCCTCACCTTCACTGCCACCGGCGACCCCCTCATCCTGCGCGACGCGGAAACCGGCTCCACCTGGGACGCTCTCAGCGGCGTCGCCACTAATGGCCCCCTGACCGGCGAACAACTGGAACGCCTCAAAAGCGCCCGCTCCTTCTGGTTCGGCTGGAAAGACATTCACCCGGGTACGTTGTTGTATGAATCGGAATAACGTGATACGTGTGCGCCAGAAAAACCGTCATCTCATCGTGTAAGCCCGGTCATGCGGCCCGATGGTCAGGAAAACAACAGTTTCATCTTCCCGTCCTTCGCAGAAACAATACTGGCATTCGGCAACGTATCGGCATTCCTCACAAATTACAAAAATAATTCGGAAGTTTCTCCCCACTCTGGCGCTACGGCAGCCTCGCAAATCCAGTCTGCCAGAAACCCGTCCCAGCCGTTCAGTGCGATCATAGGGGTCTACCCGAATTTGCTCTACTCTCCGCCGAATGCGTTGGCGTAAATTCGAGTAACGAGCAAGATTTCGAGCAAACCGATCTTCATAAACAGCTTGATATTCACCCATTCCAAATTTCTTCGTGGGTATGGAACTTTAGCTGCCCAGATTCCTTCCGTTCCAGAATATCTTCCATATCCTCATAAAGAGACGATTCCTTGTCGGGATAAGAAATCTCCTTCTCCTGGGCGGCAAACTCCATCAATTCTTCACGAACTACCTTGCGAATAATTCCTTCTAATTGTCGGATGGTCAGCGTAACTTCAACTTCTTGTGCTGCCGATATATCATTAGTCATCACTATTCTTCCTTCAAAATCGCTAACTGCGCCCTGTTCCATAAATACAAATCGAGCTAAATATCCTCTAATACCAACCACCGCACAATTTTCACTAAAACACAATCCTGCTTGACAAAAGAATAAAACTTTACTACTTGTTTAGCAACAGGGTCACGTATCGCGCATCACGTATCATTCTTAACGTTTCCTCAACGATCACCCCCTAATCCCGCTACAGAACCGCCTCCGCTTGCCAAAATTTTTTACAATGTGCTAGAATCGCCCCCGCTCCGGCCTATACTGCCGGAGCATTTGCAATAGTATTGAAGACGTACCACGTCTTGCGGAAATCATTCACGCAGCACGTATCACGTCTTCACGCAATTGGAGGTTGATGATCATGGAAGAGGAACGCCCGGAAAATGAGGCGGATACACAGGTCACACCGCCGGAAGAGAACGAAACTCCGGAAGTGAGCAGTGATTCGAGCAACAAGTCTAAAGGTTTGATTATTGCCGGTGTGGTGGTGGTAGCATTACTCATCATCGCCGGTTTATTTTTGCCCCCGATCTCTTTGGGGGAACGTCTGAGCGGCGGCAGTGACGAGCCGGAAACGGCCGCAGCCACAGAAGCCGCCCCGGAAGAAGAAAGCGCCGCCGAAACAGAAACGGCCGTAAACACCAACATTCCCGGTGAATTTGACATGATGGTAGACAATCCGGGTACGGCCGTAAACGTCGCCGCCATCCCCCCCGCCGATATGGCCTCAGCCAACGTCGGCCCCCTGCCCGCTTACGTCGCCGTCAAAAGCAACGTCTACGTCATCGAGGCAGACGCCCCGGCCAGCGGCCGAATCGCCATCAAATATCCCCCTAACAGCAATCCGAACACCCTGGATATATACGGCTGGGACGGAGCCAACTGGTTCTTCGTCCCCACCCAGATTGACGAGGCCAACCAGCAGTTAGTCTCCCTGGAACCGGCCAGCTATCAGGCATATACCCTGGTAAACACCGACACCGAAACTGTGGCAGTCGGCGGCACAACCCTTTCGGACGTACCGGAAGCGGTTAAACCATTCCTGACAGAAGTCATGGCTGGTACTTTATTGTTGGCTGGCAATGGCGACCTGCAAGGTGAAGCGCCGGATGTTTCCGGCGATGATCTCGATACGTATCTCTGGGTAACAAACGTCGGGGCGGTGATAGACCAGGCGTCCCTGTCTGCCTTTTTGAGCGACACGACAGCCCAGGGCAACCAGATTAACGCGCTGGTGAATACGGCCGTATCCGGCGGTTACAGCGGCATCAATCTGGACTACCAGGGCGTAGACGACAGCCAGACGGCCGCCTACACCAATTTCATCCAAAGTCTGGCCGACGCCCTGCACGCCCAGGAACTCAAACTCATCGTCACCCTGGGCACACCCCAGGAAACCGGCGGCAATTGGGACAGCGGCGGCCAGGATTGGGACGCCCTCGGCCAGATTGCCGACATCGTTTACATTCAGATGCCCCTCGACCCAACCGCTTACGGCGCGGACGGCCTGGCCGAGCAGTTGTTGGAATGGGGCAGCCATCAAATTGACCGCACCAAACTGGTTGCCCTGGTGCAGTCCAGCGCCGTAGACCGTATCGGCGAAGCGTTCACCGGCCTTTCCAATGAAGACGCCCTGGCCAATTTTGGCAGCCTGGAATTTACGGCCGGCGGCGAGCAAGTCGGCCCCGGCGAACCCATAGAAGCAGCCTTGGTGGGCAGCGCCTCGCCCCTGGAATGGGACGGCGCAGCCCTGACCTACCGCTACAGCTATGAAGATGAAAACGGCCAGACCCACATCATCTGGCTGGGCAACCCGGCCTCCCTGGCCCAACGGCTGGAAATAGCCGACAAATTCAACCTCAAAGGCGTGGCCATCCGCAATCTGGAAAGTCTGACGCAGGAAGCCGGCCTGGACGCCGCCTTTGCCAGCGCCGTCAGCGACGCCCCCCTGCCGGAAGCGTCTGGCGCAGCCATTGTCTGGACTATCCGCGACGAGACGGACAGCGTGATTGCCAGCAACAGCGGCAGTGACATGACCTTTAGCTGGACAGGCAGCGCAGAACCGGGCAGCTACACGCTCAACGTCGAGTTTGCTCTGGGCGACACCGTGCTGCCTTTGGCCTCTGCGGCCATTGCCGTGGGCGAACCTGAAGAAGAAGTGGCGGAAGAAACCCCGGCGGAAGAAACAAACCCGGAAGAAGCGGGGTCGGCTACGGCCGTAGACCCCGGTGACGCTGATGCCGTCGTGCGGGTGGATGCCAACGTGCGCGTCGGCCCTGGCGTCATCTACGGCCTCGTTACCGGCGGCATTTTGGGCGGCACGGAAGTACCCGTTCTCGGCCGTGACGCCAGCAGCACCTGGCTCTATATCCTCATGCCCGACGGCAAGACCAAAGGCTGGATTTTTGGCGAACTGCTCGACCTAAACCCCAATCTGGACATTTCCGCCCTGGAAGAAATCGAAGTGACCGCGGAAGCCTTACCACCCAGCAGCGGCGGCGGTGGTTCAGATGATGGCGGCAGCAGCAGCGGCGGCAATGGCGGCGGCGCACCTCCGCCGGTTAACGTGCCGCCTGTGACCAACGCCAGCTTTGAACTGGGCGGCCAGACACACACCTTTGCCAATCCGCAGGTTATGAGCGCGGCAGGCATGAATTGGGTGAAATTTCAGCAGAAATGGGGACCGGGCGCCAATCCGGGCGACCTGGCCGGCCGCATCAACAATGCCCATGGCGCCGGCTTCAAAGTGCTGTTAAGCATCCCTGGCTCCGACGCTTACCCCGAAAGCATTGCTTTTAACGAGTATGTGCAATATCTGGCCGGGGTCGCCGCTCTGGGGCCGGATGCCATCGAGGTCTGGAATGAACAAAACATTGACTTTGAATGGCCGGCCGGACAAATTGACCCGGCTTCCTACGTAAACAACATGCTGGCCCCGGCTTACAACGCTATCA
>JAJRTP010000673.1 GCA_024278255.1 Chloroflexota bacterium
GTGCCCGCGCCCAAGGAGGAAGCCATCCTGCTGGCCAATGCCGCCAGCGACGCTTTCGGCCAGCCCGTGAGCGTATCGCTAAAGTTGTGGCATGGCCTTAACGCCCCACTGCTGCTTTCCGGGATTGCTATCAGCTTAGGCGCAGTTATTTTTATCTTCCGCCAACCTATCCGCGACTGGCAGCAGCAGTTAGCGCCAAACTTGAGTTGGAACGGGGTTTATGCGGCCGTCTTGCGCGGGCTGGATGGGGGCGGCCGATTGGTTTTACGGCTGCAATCAGGCAAATTACGTTCCTATCTGGTGATTATTATTGTAGCTGCCGTCGTGCTGGTAGTGGGATTCAGCAGCCAAGTTCGCCCGGACTGGTCGGCGTATTCCTGGGCAGGTTTGAATGAGCTTGGAGAAATTCGCTTCCTGCGCGTGTTTACCCTGCTGGTAGCGGTGGGGGCGGCCGCGGCAACAGTGTGGCAGCGGCGGGACGTGAACGCTATCCTGGCTTTGGGGGCAATGGGGCTGAGTGTGGCCGTGTTGTTTGTTCTGGAACCGGCTCCAGATGTGGCCCTGGTGCAAATTGTGGTGGATATTTTGTCGCTGGTGATTTTGGTGCTGGCTCTGGGACGGCTGCCGCGGGAACATCGGGTACAGGCGCAGGCGGTATCGGACAGGGTGCGGGCGGGACGGTCGAATGTGTGGCGGGACACGGCCGTAGCCCTGACCATTGGCGGCCTCGTCACCATTCTCACCCTGACCGCCCTCACGTCTCGCCCCCGCGACAGCATGGTAACGCCCTATTACGAAGCCAACGCCAAAACGTTGACCGGAGCTACTGACATTGTTGGGGCCATCGTCGTGGATTTTCGGGCGCTGGATACGCTGCTGGAAATTACGGTGTTTGGCATGGCCGGCTTGGGCGTCTTTACGCTGCTGTATTACGCGGCCCGGAAACATGGTGATACGTTTGGCCGGCGGGGTGGGGGCGGCACGGCCGTACTCCCCACACGCGGTATCAGCGGCCAAATTCTCTCCCCCTTCATCCGCGTCCCCGCCTACGCCACCCTGCCCCTGGCCTTCATGCTGGCGGTTACCCAAATCATGTACGGCCACGACCAGCCGGGAGATGGTTTTACCGCCGGGGTCATCATTGGTCTGTCAGTCGGTTTGTGGTACATCGTTTTTGGCTATGAAGAGACGCGCCGCCGCTTGCCCTGGCTCAAAGCCTCCATCCTGATTGGCAGCGGCATTTTGCTGGCAATTGTGAATGGGGTTGTTACCGCCCAATTTACCGGCTACTTTTTGGGAAATGTAGACTACGGAAAACTGATCGGCTTGCCTTTGCCGGCCGGTTTGTACATCAGTTCGTCTTTTATTCTGGAAATCGCCATCTGCCTGGCCGTATTGGGCAGCGTGGCCTATATTCTGAATTCGTTGGGGCATCCGGGAGAACGGTGAACGGTGTTCAGTATGCAGTGTACGGTTTTCAGTGTTCAGTTTAATCACTGAAAACTGCACACTGAACACTAAAAACTGAAACTATGGAACTAATAACTGCAATTGCCACAGGTCTTTTATTCGCTATTGGCGTGTTTCAACTGCTGCGGCGCAATTTGATTCGCTCGGTGATTGGGCTGATGATTCTGGGTACGGCCGTCAACCTCTTTTTATTGGCAGCAGGTGCCTACACAGGCGACCATCCTGCCTACACGACGGCCGGTTCACCCCGCAGCGACGCCCTCCCCCAGGCACTTATCCTGACAGCCATCGTCATCAGTATGGGCGGCATGGCTTTTGTCCTGGCGATGATCAACACTATCTCGGCGCGGTACAAAACGGCCGATATGGATGAGGTAGACGAGTTAAAAAATTGATGCATGATATATGAAAATGTAATATTCAAACACCTTGACGTTATGACGCTAAGACGTTAAAATTCAATTATGAAAACACAAACAAAACGAGCAACCATTTACTTTGACCCCATGCTGCATAAAGCTTTGCGAATCCAATCGGCCGAAACAGAGCGTTCGATCTCCGATTTGGTTAATGAGGCAGTCCGGTTAAGCCTGGCTGAAGATGCAGAAGATATTGCCGCCTTCACCATACGCGCCCACGAGCCAGACCTGCCATTTGACGAAGTTCTCAAGGATTTGCAGCAACGTGGCAAAATATAAAATACGCATCAAGCCTTCAGCCGCCAAAGAAATTGACGACATTCCACACAAGAAGGATCGACAAAAGATAGTCGAACGCATCCTGGCATTGGCAAATAACCCCCGACCTCCCGGATGTAAAAAGCTGACAGGCCGGGAACAATACCGCATACGACAAGGCTGGTATCGGATAGTTTACGCCATTAATGATCAAGAGATCACGGTCCATGTGGTGAAAGTAGGCCATCGTAAAGATGTTTACCGTTAATACGCCACCATTGCTTGTTCTTCTCCCCATCTTCATTCCCTTAACCGGAGCGGTAGTGGCTTTGCTGCTACGGCCGTATCGCCGCATACAAGGCGGCTGGACGCTGGTAACCATGCTGGTCTCGCTGGGCGTCAGCGGGGCGCTGCTGTGGACGGTGTGGCAGAACGGCGAGCCGGTCGTGTACCAGTCCGGCAGTTGGGCTGCGCCTTTTGGCATTACACTGGTGGGTGATTTGCTGGCGGCGGTGTTTGTGGTGATGACCCAACTGGTGATGGTCATGGGCATCATCTACGCTTTGGGCAGTAAAGACAGCGTGGTGGGCTATCCGGCCTTCTTCGTTCTCTTCCTCACGCTGGCAACGGGATTGACGGGGGCCATGCTGACGCGTGATTTGTTCAACATGTATGTTTTTGCCGAACTGCTGGTCATTTCCGGGACGGTGCTGACGGCCGTATCCGATGACAAATTCGGCACAGAAGCGGCCTACAAATATTTCTACATCAGCCTGATGGCTTCCTTCTTCATGCTGCTGGCGATTGGCAGCCTGTACGTCTCCTACGGCACGCTAAACATGGCCGATTTGGGCTGGCGCATCGGGCAAAACCCGGACGGGCTGCTGCTCTATCCGGCCATCGGCTTTTTGCTGGCTGCGTTCATGGTCAAGAGCGCCGTCTTCCCCTTCCACTTCTGGCAGCCGGATTTTCACACGGCCGCACCGACGGCCGTATCCGCCATGCTCTCCTCTGTGGTGGTCAAATTTGGCGTGTACGGCTTCCTGCGCA
>JAJRTP010000674.1 GCA_024278255.1 Chloroflexota bacterium
AGGAAATCAACCTGTCCGACGAAATGGCTCCCCTGCTGGAACCGGAAGTGCGTCAAAACGAAGACGCCTTCCTCTCCACCATCTACACCCAATTCAGCGAAACCAAAGCGTGGGACGGCCTGTTTACCCTGCCTGTCACCAACACGATCGTCACCGCGCCTTACGGCGACGCCCGCTCCTACAACGGCGGCCCGGTAGAAATTTACCATACCGGCCTGGACGTAGGCGGCGGCATCGGCACGCCAATTCTGGCTTCGGCCAACGGCACAGTGGTCTTTAGCGGCCCGCTGGAACTGCGCGGCAATGGGGTCATTATTGATCACGGCCTGGGGGTAATGTCCGCTTATTTCCACCTCTCGGAAATTCTGGTGAACGAGGGAGATACGGTCACGCAGGGGCAGCCTGTCGGTCTGGGCGGCTCTACCGGCCTGTCCACCGGGCCGCATTTGCATTGGGATTTGCGCATTATGGATGTGCCGGTGAATGGGTTACAATGGACGGAAGTGGAGTTTCCCTAATGCTCACCATCCCCCGGCCGTTATACGACGCCATGATCCAACATTTACAAGACGAATACCCGCTGGAAGCGTGTGGCCTGCTGGCCGGACAGGATGGGGTCGTGTCCCGGCAGTACCCCATCGAAAACATCCTGCGCAGTCCGGTGGCTTACGAAATGGAGCCAACACAGCAAATCCAGGCCATCATCGCCCTGGAAGAGGCCGGTCTGGAACTGGCAGCCATTTACCATTCCCACCCCCACGGCCCGTCTGCCCCTTCAGAGACGGATGTGGCGCTGGCCTACTGGCCGGAAGCAGCCTATATCATCGTTTCCCTGCAAGACCGGGCTGCGCCCCAGACGCGGGCTTTTGCTATACGGGAAGGGCGCGTCGCGGAAATCCCGCTGGCGCTGTTGTAACGATTACGGCCGTAACGTGTTATAAAAGATGCACAAAATCCTGTGCCTTATGCAGGGCTGGTGAAAACAAACCGCAAAGGCGCAGAGAACGCAAAGATTTCTAAACGACGCAAAGAACTCTGCAAGAAAAACCTCCGCGCCCTTTGCGTCTTTGCGGTTAGATCAAACAAGTCAAAAGAAGAAGGCAGAAGCGAAAATGGTCAATTTTCTTTATATAATCATAGCCGCAGGGCTGGGCTACCTTTGGGGAGCCATTCCCTTTGGCTACCTCTACGTGAAAAAAGTAAAAGGTGTCGATTTAACCACAGTGGGCAGCGGCCGTACCGGGGGCACCAATTCCTTCCGGGCCGCCGGGCTGAAAGTGGGCCTGGTGACCGTATTCAGCGATGTGTTCAAAGGCGCTATGAGCGTCATCCTGGCCCGCTGGATATTCGGTTCCTTTGTCAATGAGGTGTGGCTGCCCTGGATTCTGGTGACGGCCGGCGTCTTTTCCGTGATTGGGCACAACTGGTCCATCTTTTTGGATTGGCGCGGCGGGGCGGGCACGGGGCCGAATGTGGGCTGGGCGACGGCCGTATGGTGGCCCATGTTCCTGATTGGCGCGGTGGTCATGAGCCTGATGATGCGTTTTGTAGGCATCGCTTCAGTGGCTTCCCTGACCATGTCGGCCATCATTCCCCTGACATTTACCGGCTTGTACCTGGCCGGCGTACCCGGCTATGACAATACGCTGGCTTATATTGTGGGGGGTATTGCCGCAGCGTTGGTCGTTACCTGGTCGCTGCGACCCAATATCAAGCGATTAATAGCCGGTGATGAACGAGTGGTTGGCCCCCGGGCAAAAAAGGAACAAGAAACGGAAAAGGTTAACACTTAAGCGGTGACTGGAGATTGCCAACACCATTGGCTGCCAATCTCCAATGCCTACTCCCCAATCTCTTTAGCTAAAAATTCATAATGCAGCAGCCCCAAAGCATCAATCCGCACGTCGGTTACCCCGTTTTGGGAGATGGCAAAACGCGGCTGTTGCAGCAAATCCATCGTGGGTAAATCTTCCGCCCACAGGGTTTGCATCTGGCTGAGGAGTTCGGTGCGAGCAGCCGGGTCTAATTCTTCGCGGGAATCTTGCACCAGTTTAGCCATTTGCGGGCTGTCATAGTTGGGGCAGAAACTGTTGCTGGTGACGAAGAAATCTGTCCAGGCGCTGGCATCCATATAGGAAGTGGGCCGTCCAGGGGAAGGCCAGCCCAGCAAGTACATGGGATAGTTGCATTCGGCAATCTGGGCGCGGAACTGCTCGAAGGGGGCGCTGAACAGTTCCACCTGGAACACGCCGGTTTCTTCCAGTTGGGCTTTGATGGCGTTGGCGTAGGCCTCTTCGTTGGCGCTGTAACGGCCGTCATTCACAAACCACAATTCCACCGGCAGCGGCACCGCCTCCGTATACCCTTCCAGACGCAAAAGCGACTTGGCTTGCTCCAAATCCCGTGGCGGGAAGACTGGTGCATGTCCCGGCACAGCATCCGGCACAGGGCTGAGCAGAGGAGCGCGCTGACCGCCAAATACGTCCTGCGCCAACGCCTCCCGATCCAGGGCCAGATTAGCCGCCTGCCGGATGAGCTTCCGATCCCACGGTTTGCTGTCCTGATTGAAGATGACGTAGCTCTTGAAAGCGGCCGGGCCAGTCCAGGGCTGGAAATCGGGGGCGCCATCGCCGTCACTGTCCACTGTTTGCAAAGCCGTGTAATCACTATAAGGCAGCCCCGTCCAGGCCAGGTCAATGGAACCGAAATTTTCCAGCGTGCGGCGCATACTGGCGGCATCCTCGTAAAAACGCAGCGTTACGTTGGCAAAAGCGGGCACGGGCTGGCCGGGCCAATCCGGATTGGCCTGCAAAACCAGGGCATCCCCCTGCTGCCAGTTGACAATCGTGTAAGGGCCAATCCCGCCGCAGCTGCTTTCCAAATCCCAGGCGGCGGCAAAGCAGTCCTGGCTGATGGGGAAGTAAGGCGGCGTGGCCAGAATACTGGGGAAGTAGCTGGCGGGTTCCTGCAAGACAAATTTGACGGTACTGGCGTCAATCACCTGCACGGCGTCCTCGTCGGCAAAGTTGTTTTCGTCGGCGTCTTTGAGGATGCCGTTGATGAGGAAATTCCCCAGACTGCGGCTGCGGTCTATTGACCATTTGACGTCGTTGGCGGTGAAGGCCCGGCCGTCCGGGAAAATCAGGCCGGTGCGCAGCGGGATGGTGTATTCCAGCCCGTCTTCAGAGATGGCTGGCATGTCGGCGGCCAGCAGGGGCACAATCTGGTTGTCGTCAGTCAGGCGGTAGAGGCCGCTCATTACGTTGCTTTTCACTTCCCAGTTGATCAGGTCGGAGGCAGCGGCCGGGTCCAGATCGGACAAATCGCCCAGGATGCCAATGACAAATTCGTCGCTTCCCGTCGCTACGCGCGGTTCGCCAGGGTCGAGAACGTCGTCCGGGATGAGCCAGGCGGCGGTGTATTGCTCTACCTGGCCGGTCTGGCGCACGGCCGTAATCGCTTCATTCAAGCGTTGCAGCAGCGTTTCATCCTCTTTCGACAGGGCAATAGCGTAAGCTTTGTTGGTGATCCAGGCGGCGCGGCCGTCGCCCCCCACAATTTTCAGATGCTGCGGCAGCGTTTGGGTGTAAAAGTCGGCAATATAATCTTCCACGATGACGCCGCGCAGTTCCTCATCCAGCAAAGCCTGCAAGGCTTGCGCTCCATTTTCGTACAGGAACAGGTTGTTTTCGTTCATACCATCCAGACCAATAGCTGTTTTGGCCCCAAAACTGTTCGCCACAGCGCCAATGCGCATTTCCGGCCGGACGTCGTCTGCGCTTTTAATTTCCCGTTCATCAGCCAACACGACCAACACTTGCCCTACTTCAATATACGGTTCGGTATAAGCTATACCTTCGCGCGGCTTTTCCGGGATGGCCAGATTAACCATCACGGCGTCAAAATCCCGGCTGCCGTTGGCGGCAATGTTGTCCAGAACGCCCTGGTACGGGGTGACGATGAGTTCATAGTCCAGTTGGGCCTGCTCCATAATGACTGCCAGCAGGTTGGCGTCAAAGCCATCCACTTCGCCAAACTGGTTAAACAGGGTGAAGGGCGGATTGGGCGCGTCGGTGGCGATGACGATGAAGTCCTGGTCGGCTGCGCTGATGGCATCGGGGATGGGTTCGGCTGTTGGTGGGGGCGGGCTGGGGGTTACGGCCGTTTCCTCGCCGGAATTGGCGCATCCGGCCAAAACCGCCGCGACCAGAATGGCCGCTAACCAAACGTATTGCGTATTACGTATTGCGTACAAGCTATTACGCAATACGTAATACGCAATACGCAATACACTCCCATTCTCTTTTCTTTCTTGCATAGAGAGGGAGTATAGCAATCTGGTATCTGTTGGCAAATGGGATACGGCCGTAGCACTACCAATCCCGCCAGGATGGGGGATCAGGTTAATGCAGTTTTAATCAGGCTAACCAAACAGACTGCGTATTCGTCCCATGATACCGGCCGGCTCAGTCCCGTCGCCGGAAACAATTTTTACTTTGCCGTAAAAGGCGACGTGATTTTTAATGTTGGTCGCCGCTCTTTTGGGTTTGGGGTAATACCAGGCACCGGATTTGAACTCTTTATCATCCACCACAATGTCGTAATAGCTGGCCTGGCCCTTCCAGGGACAAGTCGTGTGCTGATTGTTTTTGCGGAAATATTCTTTGTGCAGGGAATCAAGCGGAAAGTAATGATTCCCTTCTACTTTTTGGGTGTGGTCACTTTCGGCAATAACCACGCCATTCCAGATGGCTTGAGGCATGTTGAACTCCTTGCTGTTTGACAGGGACTATTTACCCTGATTATTTGTTTTTGGCAGGATTATTCAGTGATTGAGCTTACTTTGTGGGGGAAAGAGGCATGGGGAGGAACGGCAGTTTTCCTTAATTGGCAGAAGAAACAAACCCTTTTCTATACCAGGTTAAACAGTCACCCGGCGTACCCACAGGAAAAGGGATGGTCGCCTGCATCACCTGATTGTTGAGAAAATGTTTGCGATCCAGGGTAACGAAATAGTCGGCAACGGCCGTCCAAGCTGCGGCCAAACCCTGCGCATCCGGCGCATAATCCACCAGACTTTCGCACTGACGCAAATGAACAGGAGAAGATTCCGGTGTAATCTTGATACGGCTGCGATCCAAAAGCAACGCCAGGCTACCCAACGATTCGGGAGATTTCCGACGCAATACAGCTTCGATTTCTGTCAAAACCTGAGAACTAACGTGAAGTTTCACAGCCCGTGCCTCTCCCAGTTTAAGCAGCATTCGCACCCCGCTCACAGCCGACCAGATACCAGCAAACAGGGCACTGGTGTCTAGGAAAATGTCAGGTATTGGCGTCATATTTTTCCCGCTCTTCCCGCAAAGCCAACAGCATACTTTCCAGCGATTCTCCCTCTTCCACCAGCGAGTAGGTAATTTGTTCCGCCAGGGAATCAATTTGAGAGCGTCCTGGGGCAAGAACAAATACGCCACCCAAATCCAGCAAGGTGAAATCGTCCCCAGCCTGAAGATTATAATTTTCCCGCAAGGGCTTGGGCAATGTCACCACGCCGCGTTGTCCCAATTGCAAGTTCATCGTGTCCATCACAATTCGCTCTCCTGATATACTGATTAACTGATTATCAGTATATCAGAAATCAATGAATGATTGCAAGCTCCTTGATTAGATAGTATCCTAACTAGCAGATATGACACACTAACAAAATATACCGTACCTCTGCTAAAGACTGTATATGTCCAATAACCTTAAGGAGCAAACATGATCCGGCGAATAGAGGCGCTCAATTACCGCAGTTTGCAGTATATTTCCCAGGAATTGCGCCCTTTTCAGATATTAGTGGGGCCTAATGCTTCCGGTAAATCCACCTTTCTTGACGTCGTTGCCCTGTTGAGTGATTTTGTGCGGAATGGTCTGGAAGATTCTCTGCTATTTGGCATGGAACCGGGAAAAGGGCGTGCTCGCAGTTTGGATGAATTAATCTTTAATCAAAATGAAGATTATTTTGAACTAGCTGTCGAGATTGAGATTCCACCGGGTTTACAATCCGTTTCTCAAAATGGGAGCAGTGATTTTCGTTACGATCTGGCACGTTATGAGACAGCTTTTGGTAAAACAGACCAAGGAGAATTGACGATAAAAGCTGAAACACTCTGGCTAATTGACAGTGAGCGAACTAAAAAGAAACGGCCGTCAGCCGAATTACAGCCAACATTATTCCCCATGGAGCCGAAACCACCTCAAACATTGATAACTACAGGGAAAACGCCCCATGGCTGGAGGACTGTCGCTAAAAAGGTGGCCGGTTCAGGGAACGATTATTTCAAGTCGGAAAATAGCAAATGGAACATGCAGTTCCGTGTTGGTCCACACAAGGCGGCTCTATCTGCCTTACCCGAATATGTAGAGCGATTCCCTATAGCCATTTGGGTACGTAATTTGCTTTTGGATGGCATTCGGGTATTGGCGCTTAACAGTGCCGCTATGCGTCGCCCTGTCAGTCCCTCAGTATCCCGTACCTTTAATGTGGAAGGAGCAAACTTGCCGTTAGTTATTCAAGACCTGCAAAGAGAAAACCTCCAGATATATAATGATTGGTTAGCCCATATCCAGACAATTTTACCGGATATACGAGAGGTATATGTACGTGAGCGACCAGAAGATCGGCATCTTTATCTGGCGATTGCTTACAAAAATGTTTCAGAACCAGTGCCTTCTTGGTTGATCTCCGACGGTACACTGCGGCTTCTGGCATTAACCTTAATCGCCTATTTGCAGGACAAATCAAGCGTTTACTTGATTGAAGAACCAGAAAATGGCATTCACCCCAAGGCAGTGGAAGGCGTATTTGAATCATTGTCTTCTGTATACAATGGACAAGTACTTATCGCCACCCATTCACCGCTCGTTCTAGGTTTGGCGGAGCCGTCTCAACTACTTTGTTTTGCTAAAAATCATTCAGGAGCTATCAGCATAATAAGCGGCGACAAACACCCGGCCCTGAAAAAATGGCAGGGGCAGGTAGATTTGGCAACACTTTACGCAGCCGGAGTATTGGGATGAGTAAGAATTTAATCGTACTAACTGCTGACAGGCAGCAAGAAGTAACTATCAAGACGCTACTGGAAAAACGTTATCATTCGCTTGGTATCCGGCAGATTACATTTGACATTTTTCGACATCCCCGCAAAGACCCTGGCATTTTCCATGAAGCGGCCGATTTTTTGGCCGCATACCAACCGCCACAATATGAACGTGCTTTAGTCATATTAGATCATGCTTGGGATGGCGCCCCTGCCGATCCCGGCTTAATGCAACAACAGTTGAAAGGTACTCTAGCCCGATGGTGGGATGAAGAAAAATTTGAAGTTGTGGTTATCGTTCCGGACCTGGAAATATGGGTTTGGGCGCAATCATCCCACGTGGCTGACATTTTACGAATGCCATGGGCAGATATTCACGCTATGGCCGAAGAAAAAGGGTATTGGCCGGAAGGAGAATCCAAACCAGCCTATCCAAAACGTCTTCTTGAGGACATTTTGGCGCAGCAAATGCGTCCCCGTTCTTCAGCTATCTTTCAGGAACTGGCCCGGCAAGTAGGGCTGAGAAGTTGTATTGATCCAGCGTTTACCCATATGCAGCGCGTTTTGGCTCACTGGTTCCCCGCATATTAACTGATTGACTGTCAAACGGCCGCAATAGTGCGCAGCCAATTCACGTCCGTACCTAACTCAAATTTGCGGGGAGCCATATAATCCACACCCGGCGGTGCCAATACCATAAACCTCTCCCATCATCACCAGATCGAGAATTTGGGCAACGGCCGTCACTTTTGTGCAGTTTTTGGCGTAAATGGTTCGTGGGGATTGGGTATTTGGCTAATTACACATCACGTTCCAGCAGCACCCTGGCATTTTCCATCATACGGCCGTGCGACTGTTCAGCTTGCCGTTTGACGTAGCCCATCAACCAGCCGGGCGCTTCCAGATAGTATTTCTCTTCAACCAACGTGCCGTCTGCCTGCGGGAAAAAGGTCATCACGTTTTTGATGCGGATGCCGGGGGCCTGGCTGGTGGTAAAGGTCAACTGGGTAGGGCCGCTCTGCACCATCAGCGTGGTGTAATTGACCGTGTAGGGGATGCCCAGCAGCTTAATCCGGTCAGTCACTTCAAAAATGGTGTAAAGCTGGCCGTCTTCATCCTTGCCGGATTTGATTTCTTCGATATTGACGATGAGGGGATGGATTTTGGCATGGTTGGCCGGGACTTTCCAGAAGTCGAATACGGCCGTAACCGGGGCTTGAATCGTAACTGCGTGCGAAATCGTCGTCGTTGCCATGAAATAACTGCCTGCAACAGCATTTTATGTCGTGCCGGCAGTTTGGGCAACAAATCACCGCCGAATGCAATTCGGCGGCTGAAACGGAAAACACGCTGAAGCGCGTTTAGATCGTGTCAGAGCAACATTTAGTGCGCTTATGAAGGTTCAGAAAATAAATCGGTAATCTCGCCTGGCGATTAAAATCGCGGCTACGGTTGCAAAACCGGCCTTCGCCGGTTAGGTTCCAGTCGGCGAAGGCCGACTTTGCAGATGTTGCCGCAGTTTCCAACTGCCGCCGCCTATTACCGAAATAATTTTTGAAGGTTCATCAGCGTACTTTTCGTGACAGTCTGGGATTTGCAATCCCAGGCTACTCCGTCAGAAAATCTACCAATTGGGCTAAATCCGTAATGCGGTACACCCGCGGCGGCAACGCTTCGGCTCCTTCCCCCTGCCGGTCCAGCCAGAACCCGGCCTGGTAACCGCCGAATTTCACGGCCCCCACCGCATCTACCAGCAGGTTATCCCCCACGTAAATACATTCGTCCGGCGGCGTCCCCATCTGCCGGGCTGCCCGCTGGAAAATGACTGCATCCGGCTTGTGAATGGCTTCCTCTTCGCTGATGATGATTTGGGTGGCAGGGATGTAGCTGCCGATGAGCCGCTCGATGGTGGGGCGCACGGCCGTCGCATGATTAGACAATATCCCCAACCGCAGCCGTTCTTTTTGCAGCGCCCGCAGCGTGGGAATCACGTCGTCGTACAAGTGGGTGGGCAAGTGCGCGTATTCATTGTAAATGCGGTAGGCCAACTCCTCCGACGTATCGGCATGACCCATCCGCCGCAGCATCTCGGCGTACAGAGACAAAAAATCGCCAGTTGTCTGGGGTTTGGGGGCGCCGTCCTGGATGGTACGCCGGACAGCACTTATCTGCTCTACCGTGCAGGGAATACCGGCTTGCCGGAACATGATGGCTGTTCGTTCATCCAGTGTGGTGTGCTGACTGACGGTGTAGGCTAAAGTGAAGTCCCAATCGAACAGTACGGCCGTAATGGTTTCGTTGATCATAGCGCTTCTGCATCCTGTTACCACCCGGATGCGCGGGGTGCGGTGATATTGAGTGTGATTGTACGGGGTTTTACGGCCGTGCGGGGTGAAAATTGCGAATATAACGGGTGAAAAAAGGGTGCGCGTCACATTTGCAGTACTGGAAGGAGACAAATAATTGGTAACGGCCGTTTCCCAAGAGGTAAAGAGGGGAACGGCCGTGACAAACTCAAACTGAGACACTCAGCAAAACCGGCTGGCAACTTTTGTGTAGTTTCAACTCAAAGATGTAAGGGAATTTGTCAAATCACCCTGCGTCTTTTCTTTACGTGACAGTCAATGACTCTTTAACGAATACCGCTCATACTGGCCCCGCCTTCCATCTGGCAGGCAGCAAACAAGGCGTCTGTTTTCTGCGCCCAGCCAACCAGAGTTTGGGGCCAGCCGGGGCGGGAGGGTAAGGTAGGCGACGGGATCAGGGTGTAAATAAGCAGGGCATCTTCCAATTCGGCGTCTTCCAGAACAAACTGCTGACTGTAGGGTGTCTTGAGCAGGGGACTTTGCCCTTTGGTGAGCAGCTCTTTACGCAAGGGGAAATCTGCCTCTGCCTGCTGATAATTCTGATAATAAACCATTAATAGGTCTGTCTGGGTATCTTGTCCCAGAGCGTGACCCAGCGCCAGCAACAGATAAGGCTGTACCGGCCACTGTTCTATCTGAGTAGAGCCGATATCGCGGCCCCGTTTCTGGTTATAAGGACTGAACTGCTGGCAGGATTCCTCGCCAAGATAAATCCGGGCGCTGGTCATCTCTTCCATCCGGTAAGCCACTCGCTGCACGCGGGGCAGATCGGCCAGGGAGGGATTGATGCCTTGCCGGGTATCCAGTACTTGCTGGACGCTGCTCAGCATGGGGGACATGACCAACAGGCCCTCATCAGCCAGAACAGCGATATTGTGCTGGGCCAGATTGCTGCGGTCACTCCAGAGGACATCGGCCGTCAGCGGCACGGAATAAACAGTGACGCCACCATATTGACTGGTCTGGAATTCCAATGAATTCAACAGGGCTACGAGGGGGGTGAAATCAAAATCAGACCGGAAACGGAGCAAGTAGACAGTGTTCACTAAATTATCGAACTGGCCTTCTGCTTCCCATTGCAGATCGGTGCTGTCCCAACCCCAATTTTCGGCCTGGTAACGGAAGAAAGCTTTGTCCATGGCGGAAGCGGCCTGGCTGCCTTTGAGGACTTTGAGCATAAACCAGGTACGGTCTTCCCGGTTTTCGCTGACGCTGGTCATGGTGGGGACGCGGTGGAAGCGTTTGAGGCGGCTCCAGTGGGTGAAGGCGAACTGGCTGGCGTTATCGGGCATCAGGCTAAGGGCGGTGTTAATGTCGTTGCTTTCGGCGGCGATGTAGGCGGGGGAGGTGATATCGGTTGTGGCGGTGGCGTCGGGCAGGGTGTTGTCTACGGCCGTCAAATTTCCCGGCGCGTCGTTTATTACCAGGGTAGCGGCCGGCGCAGCGCAGCCCGCCAGAATAATTAACCAGAACAATATGGAAATAAGAATTAACCGTTTCATCATGATCATCCTATCGTGCCAGGCACGGGGCAAAACGGCCTTGCTCAATCAGACCCGTTTCACCCCATACCCGGCGCTGCCCACCCAAACTGGCCGGTACGTTTAACACCTTAGCAGGTTAGGTGGCCCTATTTCAATAGAAAAAGTGGTTTGTATCGCCTTTTGTATCGGTTTTATGAGTTTGTGAAGCATTACAAACACTTTAGCAGACGGCCGTAAACCCAGCGTCACCGCAACGTTAACAATTTCCCCAAAATTTGTTTACGATGTGCTACAATAAGTTCAGCAGCATCTTTAACTGGTTCAATGCCACCTGACCATTACGCCAGGATTCAACTGCAACGAGGCGTTATGACCCCGTTATCTGTGTCATTACTTGGCCCGTTCCAGGCTTCGTTTGGGCCACGGCCGTTAACCCAATTCCGCTCCAGCAAAGTCAAAGCCTTGCTCATTTATCTGGTAGTGGAAAATGGAATCGCGCCGGGGACAGCACACCCGCGCGAAACGTTGATGGAATTGCTTTGGCCCGGTCTGCCCCTCAAATCCGCTCAATCCAACTTACGCCAAACTCTGTACCATTTACGCAAAATGATTCCGGCGCAAGGCAGCGTCTCTTTTTTAATGAGCAGCCGCAAAATGGTGCAAATCAACCCGGATTACCTGGTTGATCTGGACGTAGTCACGTTTACCCGGCTGGCGCAAGAGGGAAACGGCCGTCTTCCCCCACTAGAACAAGCGGGCGCCTTGATTCGGGGAGATTTTCTGGCCGATTTCTACCTGCCGGACAGCGCCGTCTTTGAAGCCTGGGCTGCCGGCAAACGGGCAGAATTCCATTACCAGGCGCTAGACGTTCTGGACAAGTTGACCCGGCATTACATTCAGGCGCAGCGGTACACCCTGGCGCAGCAATACGCCCGGCAGCAGCTAACCCTGGACGACCTGTGCGAACATGCCTGCCAGCAGTTAATGACCGCCTTGGCCCAGAGCGGCCAACGCAGCGCGGCGCTGGCCCAATACGAACAATTCTGCCAACGCCTGACCCAGGAACTACATGTTGCCCCCAGCCAGGAAACCCAATCCCTCTACCAACAACTCCTGAAAGATAAAGTACGTCAAGCAGGCGAAATGCCGGTAGACGAGCGGATCATTGCGGCTGCCACCGGCCGCTTCATCCGGGAAAAGTTGATAGCTACGGGCGGCCACGGCGCCCTGTATCGTGGTCACGCTACCCGAACGGGCGAGACGGTGGTCATCAAGCAAATCAGGCCGGATATAGTTATACGGCATCCAAACATTCTGAAACGCTTTGTGCGGGAAGGTGAAGCGCTGCGCCAACTCAACCACCCCAATATCGTCAAGATAATTGCCGCGCAGGAGCAGGATGGCGAGTACATTATCGTCATGGAATACGTGCCTGGCGGCAATTTACGCGAACTGATGGAAAGTGAAGGCCGACTACCCGTAGCTCGTGTCCTGGAAATCGCCCTGGAACTGGCAGATGCCCTGACCCGCGCCCATCACCTGGGCATCATTCATCGCGATCTAAAGCCTAGCAACGTCCTGTTGGCCGAAAATGGTGCGCCCCGCCTGACGGACTTTGGCATCGCCTACATGAGCAAACGGGAAACCCGCCTGACACAGGATGGCGCTTTTATGGGCAGCCCTCCCTACATGAGTCCGGAAGTGTGCAAAGGGGAAGAACTGGATACCCGCAGTGACATCTGGTCGTTTGGCGTCTTGCTGTATGAGATGTTGGCCGGGCGGCTGCCTTTTGACGGGGAAAATGTCACGGCCGTACTCATCGCCATCTTAAACGACCCCACCCCCGACCTGACCCAATTCCGGGAGGACGCGCCCGCGCCGCTCGTCAACCTCATTGAACGCATGTTGGTCAAGGAACGAGAAGAACGTCTGGGCACAATGCGCCAGGCAGCAGCCGAACTGGAAGCGATTCGTGACGGGACCTGGCGCGATACCCAAACGAAAGCATTGGCATCTACCGGGGCCGAGACAGAAACCTTGCCGGATACGGCCGTTCATTGGCCAGCATTTCTCAGAGAAAGTGAAGCAGAAGACGGGGGAGCAAGACCCCTGTTTGTGGCCCGTGAAGAAGAGTTGGCCTACCTGGAAACATCCCTCCAGAAAGCCATCAATGACCGGGGCCAGTTGGTCTTTGTCATCGGCGGCCCCGGACGCGGCAAGTCCAGCCTGCTGCAAACCTTTGCCGCTCAAGCCCAGCAAACCCATCCCAACCTGCTCGTGGCCTCCGGTCTCTGCAACGCTTTCAGCGGCATCGGTGATTCCTATCTTCCCTTCCGCCAGATATTGGCCCTGCTGACGGGGGATGTGGAAGCTGAATGGCGCGCCGGGCGGATCAGCCATGAACAGGCGCACCGTCTCTGGCGCATTTTGCCGGAAACAGCCCAGGCCTTGCTCACCGCCGGGCCTGATCTGATTGGCACACTGGTGAAGAGCGAACCTTTGGTCAGCCGGGCGGAAACGGCCGCACCCCAGGGCAGCGAATGGCTGGCCCGGTTGCAAAAGATGGTTGATATTCGCGCCGCCACCCTCACGGCGCCGGACATTGGGCAAACCAACCTGTTTAGCCAATATACACACGTGCTGCAACACGTAGCCCGGCAAGCCCCGCTCCTCATCCTTCTGGATGATTTGCAGTGGGCCGATACTGCCTCCATCAGCTTGCTGTTTCATCTGGGGCGGGCTGTGAGCGACGGCCGTATCCTGGTGATTGGCGCTTACCGGCCGGAGGAAGTCGCTTTGGAACGAGAGGGCCAGCGCCACCCCCTGGCGCGTGTTGTCAACGAGCTGCAACGCCTGCACGGCAACCTGTTAGTAGACCTGGGCCAGGAAAACAAAGCGGGCGGCCGGATATTTGTTGACGCCTTTCTCGACAGCGAACCTAATCAACTGGATGAAAACTTTCGCCAGACGCTGACCGACCGTACCGGGGGGCACGCCCTCTTCGTCGTGGAATTGACGCGGGCTATGCAAGAAAGAGGCGACCTGTTTCAGGACGAAGCCGGCCAGTGGCGGGTAGTAGATAACCTGGACTGGGAGGCATTACCGGCGCGGGTAGAAGCGGTCATTGTGGAGCGCATCAGCCGTTTGGCGGAGGCATTGCGCCAGATACTTTCTGTTGCCAGCGTAGAGGGTGAAGAGTTTACCGCCCAGGTAGTAGCTCAGATACAAAATATACCGGAACGCCATCTGCTGCGTAGGTTAGCGCAGGAACTCGACAAACGCCACCGCCTGGTACGCGAGCAGGGCGAGGTTCAAGTTAACGGCAAACTGCTGTCACACTATCGTTTTGCCCACCATCTGTTCCAACGCTATCTGTATAACGAACTCAGCCGTGGCGAACGGCGGCTGCTGCATGGGGAAATCGCCACAGTGCTAGAAAATCTGTTTGCCGAAAGCGTCAACGACATCGCCGTTCAGTTAGCCTACCATTATCGCCAGGCCGGTATTGCCGGTAAAGCGCGGCGCTATCTGGCTCAGGCCGGGCGCCAGGCCCAGGAACGGCACGCTTACGCGGAAGCGGCCAGTTATTTCAGCCAGGCATTGGCGTTGACGGCCGACGGCCGCCCGGAACGGTTTGACTTATTGGCCGCCCGCGCAGCCATATATGCCACACTTGCCTGGCGTGAGGATCAATGGGCTGATGTTACAGCAATGCTGCACCTGGCTGAATTACTAGGCGAAGATACCCGCCGCTGTGACGCCTTGCTGGCCCGGGCAGATTTCCACGGCGCAACCCATCCCTGGCTTTCCCGTGAATCGGCCGCCCAGGCCGCAACTATCGCCCAAGAGATTGGGGATGTCACCCGCGAGGGGCAGGCGCTGCGCCACCTGGGGGAGAATAGTTGGGTCACGGGCAATGCTGCCCGGAGCCGTGAGGAATTGGAAGCGGCCGTCACCTGCTTTCATCAGGCAGGCATGAGGGCCGAATTAGCCGCCACGCTGCATAGGTTGGCGCTATTTCTCGTTGACGTTGGCGAACCTGCCGCTGCGCTGGCCAGAGGCGCGGAAGCCCTGCAGTTAAGCCGGGAGATTGGCGATAGACGCCTGGAGGCCATCAGTTTACGCCGCCTGGCTATCATACACAGCAATCAGGGCCAACCGGCAAAGGCGCTTCCCTTTGTTGAGCAGGCGTTGGCGCTGCATCGAGAAACAGGCGATCAATTGGAAGCGTGCAGAGCCTTGCACGTACTTGGCGTGATTCACACAAATCTGGGGCATTCTGAAAAAGGCGCGGCTTGTCTGCGGCAGTTTTTGCAGGTGGCCCGGTCCGCCGGTTCCTCCCTGGATACTGCTCACGCTATCGCCAGTTTGCTCCTACACCATTATTTACAAAACGGGGAGTACGAAGCGGGATGGGATTTCCTGGAAGATCAATTGCAAAATACCGGGCCGGCTGACGCAGATTGGTCTGCCTGGGCCCAATACTTCAAGGTCTACGTTTTGCTATTATTCGGCCGGTACCAAGAAGCTCTGGATTTGGCCCAGGCCACGCTGCCGGTGGCTGAAGAGCTTGGAGACCGGAGATTGCGCAGCGCTTTGTTGAGCTATGTGGGCTGGAGTCTGGCAGAATTGAACCATTTCCAGGAGGCCCGGCGAATATTGCAAAGCGAACTTGAGCAGTCGGCAGAATTGGCGCCGAGTGTAGCCAGTTTTGTACCGACGAGCCTGGCGCTGCTCGCCCTGCCTGAAGGCCGGCCGGCAAACTTCGAGGCAGGCTTAGAGATGGCCAGGCGCGCCATCCAGATGAGCAGAGGTGTTGACACCGCTTGTCTGCCGGAAGCACTGAATTTGGCGGCCTTGCTACATCTTGCCCTGAATCAGTCAGACAACGCCCTGGCAACTTCAGGAGAATTGATCGAACTGTTAGAGACGCCAGGCTACAGAATCTTTGAACGGCAGGCGTATCTCTTTACGCGCGCCCAAGCGCTGCGGGCGGCCCAACAGGATGAAGAAGCCGACGAATATTTGCGGCGCGCGCATGAATGGGTGCTGCTGGTAGCCGGTAACACCAGAGATGAAACCCTACGGCACAGTTGGCTGGAGAATGTGCGGGTCAATCGGGAGATTCTAAGCGTCTGGGCACAGCGCGAACGAAGGACGTGAATTGGACATATTGCCCCACTACGCCTCAAACTCCCCTTCCAGATAATGGAAACGGTGAATGAAAGCGCCCGGCGGTGGCAGATGGCCCTGGATTTGTTCAGCTCCACCTGCTCGCTGGCATGGTGCAACCGCCTGGTTTGGGGAGATAAAAAGTACATCCTGCCGGGAGCGGGTAGACGTAATCGGCAACAAGGTGTTCATCCAGTTTGTGGAGCAATTGGAACAGGACAAAGACCGGGCGGCGCAGTTGTGGCGTGAAAATACCGCCCGGCTGACGGGCACGCCGTGGGCATACAAGAAGGTAATGCAAAAGCCTTTTGAAAAGTTGCAGCCGGACGATTTTGCGGGTTTGATTGCTCTGGAACCGATCATTATGTTGTAGCAGCCCCTTCAGAAGTTCAACTTCTCGGAGAAGTTGAACTTCTTGTAGTACCAAAGTCCTCTACTTTACGGCCGTCATCTCCCCAACAATGACCCCATACACAAAACCAACCGACTGTGAGGTGTTTTATGTTCCGCTTGCTCCGCTATCTACCGTTGTTACTGTTTTTCCTCTTGCCCGCAGCCCCGGCGCAGGGGGCTGGCGTGGTGGGCAATGGCACGCCGGGAAGCTGCACGGAGGCGGCGCTGGAGGCGGCGTTGGCGGGTGGGGGTAGCGTTACTTTTAACTGCGGCGGCAGCCATACCATTACGCTGACAAGTGAGAAGGTGATTACGGCCGTCACCACCCTGGACGGCAGCAACCTCATCACCCTGAGCGGCGGGAGTAGTACCCGGCTCTTCCGCGTGGCTGGCGGGGCCGGTTTAACCTTACGCAACATCACCCTGCGCGACGGCTTCAGCAGCAGCAATGGCGGCGGCATTTTTGTGGAGCGACAGGGCAGCCTGACCATCGAAAACAGCAGC
>JAJRTP010000675.1 GCA_024278255.1 Chloroflexota bacterium
CCTTGCCCGACTGGATGGCCGGTGATGAAGAACTGGTGGCTGTAACGGCCGTAACCACCGCTGAAACCCCCACAGATGGCGCAAAAGAAGAACTGCCCGACTGGATTCAGGAGCCTATCAGCGATAGCTGGATCAAATCCGACGAACCGGCCTCTGTTCAGGCGACAGCCACACCCGAAACAAAGCCGGCAGAGGATACGGCCGTGAGCCAACCCAAAACCGCCAAACCCAAAGAGAAAAAGGTCAATCGCTTCGATCTCATCCTCGGCCTGTTAGTCATTGCCGTCATCATTATTGTAATATTCCTTTTCTACTTACTGACGACCAGTTAATCCATGAAAAAATGGGCCGTTATCGGCATTATAATTATCCTAATTCTCGGCAGCGTCGGGTTTATTTATTATGCCTGGGCCAATATCCCCAATTCAGTTTATGCCATAGACACCCCCATTGAAAGCAGCCCGGCCGACTGCCCTGGCGATGTCCGGTTTGCAGTGATTGGTGATTATGGGATTGCCGGACAGCCGGAAGCCGATGTCGCCGCCCTGGTAGATTCGTGGGACGTAGAGTGGATTTTCACAGTTGGCGATAACAATTACCCCAACGGCCAGGCAGACACGATTGACGCCAATATCGGCCAATATTATCACAGCTACATTGCCCCCTACACAGGTGACTACGGGCCAGGCGCGGCCGAAAACCATTTCTTCCCAGCTTTGGGCAACCACGACTGGCGCACCGGCTCCATCCAACCTTACCTGGATTATTTCACCTTGCCGGGCAATGAACGGTATTACGATGTGATGCTGTCTCCCGTACAATTTTTCCTACTGGACAGCGACCCGCATGAACCGGACGACCGTACCGCAAACTCCCCTCAAGCCCAATGGTTACAAGAAAAAATGGCCGCCTCCACCGCTCCCTGGAAATTGGTCTTGATGCACCATGCCCCCTACTCCTCCTCCGCCAAACGGCCGCCAGACAAAGAGATGCGCTGGCCTTTTGCCGAATGGGGGGCTACGGCCGTCATCACCGGACACGACCACATTTATGAGCGTTTAGAGGCAGAGGGGATCGTCTATTTCATCAACGGGCTGGGCGGCAAAGACCCCTACCCCATCCGCCGCGCCGCCCCCGAAAGCGTCGTCCGTTACAATGAAGACTACGGCGCCATGCTCATCAACGCCAGTCCCACCTGCATCAACTTCAGCTTCTACAATCGGCAAAACCAACTCATTGACAGCTATACCCTGACCCGTTAGCATTGATGAGTCCACTGAAAAACCGCAAAGGACGCAAAGATCGCCAAGAATTACCAAAAAATTCGTTCATTTCCCAATTCGTTGTACTCATTCCGGTAAAACAACCATGAATCACCTGAAAGTAATCACCAAAATAATCGCTCTCATTGCCTTCCTGATAAGTCTAACCACACTCCCCGCACCGGCCCAAGCCGCCGTAGCCTGCCCCGGTGGCGTCCAGTTCGCCGTCATCGGCGATTACGGCGATGCCAGCCAGGCCGAAGCCGACGTAGCCGCTCTGATAGATTCCTGGAACGTGGACTTCATCCTCACCCTGGGCGACAACAACTATGACTATGGCGAAGCAGACACCATAGATGACAATATCGGCCAATTTTATAGCGCCTATATTGCCCCTTACAACGGCACAAGCACAAACCGCTTCTTCGCCGCCTTGGGCAACCATGACTGGCTCACCGATTCCGCCCAACCGTATCTGGATTATTTCACCCTGCCGGGCAATGAACGCTACTACACCGTCTCCCAGGGGCCGGTACAGATTTTTGTGATTGACAGTGATTGGCACGAACCGGACGGCCGTACCGCCACATCCACCCAGGCCCAATGGCTGCAAACCCAACTCGCCGCCTCCACTGCCACCTGGAAACTGGTCACCATGCACCACCCGCCCTATTCCTCCTCCAGCGTCCACGGTTCTGAAACAATAATGCAGTGGCCTTATGCAGCCTGGGGAGCTACGGCCGTACTCGCCGGACACGACCACACTTATGAACGCCTCCAGGCAAACGGTATCCCCTATTTCGTCAACGGATTGGGCGGGCGCAGCATTTACGGCTTGGGGACACCCCTGCCCCAAAGCCTCTTCCGCTACAACGACGACTACGGCGCCATGCGCGTCTTCGCCTCCGACTTCTGTATCAACTACACCTTCTACAACCGTACCGGCCAGCTCATTGACAGCTCCAGCCAGATCAACCTGGTCTACCTGACCCACAAAACCTACCTGCCATTCATTCAATAAAGTCATAATGGACTGTCACGCATCCCGCCAAAACCTACTTTTTCCCTCTGAAATTCACTATAAACTTGCCCTGAAATTCATTTAATTATATAGTTTTCTCTTATGACAGAACTTGGGCACATTACAGCCTGCTTCCTTACAGATACCGGGCAAGTCCGGGGGCATAATGAAGATTTCATCTATACCTTGGAGCCACAAACCCCCGAAGAAGCGGAAAAGGACGGCTGGCTGTACATCATCGCTGACGGCGTGGGCGGCGCTGATGCTGGTGAAGTAGCCAGCGAATACGCCACCGAACGCATGGTTCTCCATTACCAGAACAACGTCAACGCCGATTGGGGTGAGCGCATTATTGATGCCATGCAAGCCGCCAACACCGATTTACGGAAACTGGTAGCGGATCGTGGCGACAACACCCGCATGGCTACCACCATGGTCGCCGCCGTTATTCGTGACAGCCACGCCTACATTGGCAATGTAGGAGACAGTCGCGCTTATCATTGGCGCAACGGCCGTCTCCGGCAAATCACCAAAGACCAAAGCCTCGTCGCCAAACTGGTAGAAGAAGGGGCCATCACCCAAGCCGAAGCCGACGTTCACCCCCGGCGCAACGTCATCCTCTACAGCCTCGGCTCCGAAAACACACCTAAAATCGAACTGTTTGAGCTTGACCTGGAAGAAGGTGACTTGCTGCTGCTTTGTTCCGACGGCCTGACGCGGCATCTGACCGATGACGAAATCAACACCATTATCAGCCGCACCACGCCGGAATTTGCCACGGAACAAATGATCTTCCTGGCCAATGAACGGGGCGGCGAGGACAACATCTCCGCGGGTATCATTCAATTTGGGGAAAGGGTGATAGAAGAGACACGGCCGTTCACCCCCGCCATCCCGGAAACAGCGCCATTCGTCATTCCCACAGCCGCTGCCCAAACGGCCGTGCCGCAAAACCATGATCGCGCTCTGCTCTGGCTCTACACCATCGCTCTGACCCTGCTCATGGCCGTCCTGATCTTTATCGTCTGGTTCATCTTGCGCGTTTAACCAACTCAGATTGCGCTTCGTGCAGCCAACCATACTCATACAAAATTAACGATCAGATCGTACCATAGCGAGGTTAAGCGCCAGGCACGGGGTATAAAACCTGTAAATGACCAAGACCGTTTACCCCGTGCCTGGCGCTTAAAAAACACGAAACTTTTCAGACATTTGTGGCCTTACGGCCGCAAACGTCTTTTTACAAAAACAACGTAAGTAACCATTGGAGGTCACATGTTAGCAAAACTACGCATCATTCCCTTAGGGGGGTGCGGGGAAATTGGCAAAAACATGACCGTCATCGAATATGACGACGAAATCATCGTCATACACACTGACATCATGTTCCCCGAAAACTATATGCTGGGGGTAGATTCCATCATCCCCGACTACAAATATTTACTGGATAAACTGGACAACATCAAAGCTGTCCTCATCACCCACGGCCATGAAGACCATATTGGCGCCATCGCCCACGTCATGCGGGACGTGGACGCACCCGTGTACGCCACACCGCTGACAGCCGGATTGATCGAAGTCAAGCTGCGGCAAGGCGGCCTGCACAGCGAAGTGGAACTGGTACCCATCCAGGCCGGCGATAAGTTTCATATCGGGCAGAACTTCACCATCGAACCATTCCACGTAGCCCACAGCATCCCGGATTGCGTCGGCTTCGGCATTACCACGCCCGCCGGTCTGATCGTCCATACCGGCGACTACAAATTCGACCACACTCCGGCCGATGGCTGGCCGCCCGATTTTGCCAAGTTGTCTGAATTTTCCGAGCGCGGCGTTCTGGCCCTGTTGGCCGACAGCACCAATGCCGACCGCCCCGGCTGGACAAAATCGGAAAAGACCATTGAAAAAGGGTTTGACGAACTGTTCCGCAATGCCCAGGGCCGCATCATCATCGCTTCTTTTGCCTCACTCATTTCCCGCATTCAGCAAGTGGCAGACATGGCAGAGAAGTACGGCCGTTACCTGGCCATCACCGGCCGTTCCATGCGCGACAACGTCAAAATGGCCCGTCGTCTGGGCTACCTGAACATTGATGACAGCATCCTTGTAGACATCAGCGATATTGCTGATTTACCGGCCCATCGTATCGTCATCATGGCTACCGGCTCACAAGGCGAACCCTCAGCCGTAATGGGGCGGCTGGCGCGGGGGCGGCACAACCGGCTGCAAATTCAGGAAGGGGATACCGTTGTCTTTTCCGCCCACGCCATCCCCGGCAACGAGGAACTGGTCTACCGCACCATCAACCAGTTATACCGGCGCGGGGCCAATGTCCTATACGAACCCATCGCCAACGTCCACGTTTCCGGCCACGCCAGCCAGGAAGAGATGAAGCTGATGATCAATCTGGTGCGCCCCCGCTTCCTGATTCCCGTTCACGGCGAACTGCGCCATCTCACCCAACACGCCGCCATAGCCCGGCAATTGGGCATCCCCGAAGAAAACATCGCCATCATCGAAAACGGCACACCTTTAGAACTAACTCAGGATGAATTAGTCGTTTGCCCCCGGATGAAGGGCGGCTACATCTTTGTCGATGGGGCCAGCGTGGGCGAAATTGATTGGTCGGTGCTGCGGGATCGGGACAAACTGGCGCAGGGCGGCTTTTTCTTTGCCGTCCTCAGCCTGAATGGAGACGGCCGTATGCTGGGCGAACCAGACATCGTTTCCCGCGGCTTCCTGGACCCCGTCGAAGGCCGGGAAATCATCGAAGGAGCCAAAGACACCATCGAGCGCGTCGTCAACCAGCACCGGGACACAGGCGGCGGCAAACTCAGCAAGAAAATTGAAGATGCGTTAGGTCGCTATCTATATGCGGAGACGGGGAGACGGCCGTTGGTGCAAGCGGTCATCAAGTAATTCCGTTTTCCCGGAAACTCCAAAGTTTCCGGGAAAATGCTTGATTGTGTATAATGAATGGCAAGCGACATAATGAAGATGGAGAAACCTATGACAACCGACACAATTACGGCAGAAATTTTGTTGCAAGATATTTTTCAAAGCGCCGCTTCCCTGCGCTGGTTTGAGCAGAAATATGGTTTGTTGTCAGAGACCTTTTACGATCTGTATCAACACGGAGCGCTGCGTGACGAAGACCCGGATGAGATTGAGGAATATTTGGAATGGGCTGCCCAGATAGAAATCTACCAGGATCGGCGGCAACGGTATGATGCCATGATAAAACAGCGGTTGCAGCAACTCCCTACGCCTACATCATTGCGAGAGTTGCAAGATTCCCAACTGCCCACAGCTGCCTGAATAATTCCAATGCCCCTCGATTCTCACGAAAAATATACGCAGTTTATTTTCTCTCTGTTGACAGATCGCGTTTCCGTAAAACATCATACGGTTTCTGTGTATACAACAAGCCGCACTACCGGCACAGTGCGCGGGCATGTAGTTTTCCATTCAAGGTATACGCTTCGGGTCTTTGAGCAAGTGGATTTTCTGCAGCAGCGTATTCTCAAGTATTTCTACGAAGTCACCTACCAGGGAGAACGGGTCTGGTGGTACGATCCAATGCCCCATCCACATGTTCCTGAACTGCAAAGCACGCATCCACATCATAAACACGTGCCGCCGAACATCAAGCGCCACCGGATACCAGAAACAAGATTGTCTTTTTCCAAACCTAATTTGCCCTGGCTAATTGAAGAAATAGAAGTGCAATAAAAATCGGGGCTACGATTGCTATCCTTCCGGGGCCGCAAATGTGGGTAGTGGCGTGCCGGTTGGTGTAGGGGAAGGCACGGCCGTAGGCGTGGGCACAAACTCAAAATTCGTAGAAATCACCTCAAAGCGCGTCTGACCGGGCAGCACCTCAATCTCCCGCTTAAACTTGTACTGTCCGTTATTCACGTCCAGAATCAACTCATACTCTCCGGCCGGCACGTCGGCAAAAGCAAAATTTTCCCGCCAGACCGGATCAGAGGCCACCGTGGGATAATAAGTGCGCTGCTGGCGGATGGGCTGGTCGCTGTCCACCGGAATCAGACTAAGCATTGCCCCGGAAATCATGCGGCTGCGCTTGTCCACAAAGCGGCCGGCCACCGTGCCATACCCTTCATATGGAGCCAGCCACAACGCCGGATTACGCGCCGCGCCATACTTATTCACCCCTACCCGCACTTCCAGATGCACGTGCGACCCGGTCACTTCCCCGGAACTGCCCACCCCGGCGATCAACTGCCCCTGCTCCACGTAATCCCCCTTTTCCACAAACAGTTCCAGCGTGTGGGCGTACAGCGTGTAAACCGGTTCTCCGTTAATCTGCCAATCATGCTCAATGACGACGGTATTGCCGTAATAGTTGACGCCGTTGCGCGGGCTGGGCAGCGGCCCGGCGTGGATTACCGTGCCGGAACTGGCCGCCAGCACCGGCGTACCCTTTTCATTGGGAAAATCTTCACCGTGATGAATGCGGTAGGGCGATCCTTTCAGCACATCGTTACCAAAGGGATACCATTCCAGGCCGTAGTTGCGGCTGGTGGCGGGCAACGGCCGTGCCAACCAGTAATGGTCATCAGGATGGAAAGAAAGGGGCACTTCATACGGGGGTGGCCGCCAATCGGCCGGGGTGGCTGGGCCGGCGTCGGGCACATACCGTTGTTGGGCGGCTGACGGCCGTATCCCTTCTCCTTCCGGCGTGGGCACATCTGCCGAAACAGATAACACCACTGCCTCATCCGCTAACGGCACAGCATCAGGTACGGCCGTAACCCCCACATCCTCAACCAACGCCGGAAATGTAGCCGCCGGAACCAGCGTTGGTGGTACACCAGGGACTTGTTGGCAGGCTGCCAATAGTAAAACCGCGCCTGAAAGCACATAGATACGCCACAAATTATGTCGTTTCCAATCAAGTAATGTATTTTTCATCTTTACGAGGAGAGTGCAACAGGTTGGGGCAAGCGGATTAAAAAAATTCGTTCATTCCCCAATTCGTTGTCCTCACTGCCCCCCAAACACCCGGCGCATCTCCACCGACGTATACAACTGGGCCATCGCCTCCTCCCACGTGGCGCCCTGCCAGTTTTCATACTGCCAGAAGCGAATATCGGGAAAGAAAGTGCGCCAGCGGGGATTGGCCGGGACGCGCTCCCAGCCGTAATCGGCCGCCAACGCCGTAAAGTCCACGTAATAACCAGCCGGGATGGCATCCTTTAGCTTGCCCCCCTGCTCATAATAAAGCGGATCGTCGCCGCTACGGGCCTGAAAATCCCAGGGGAGAGCGCGTAACGGTTCGCCCTGGCTGCCATCCTGTTTGGCCGCCCGCACGTAAACACGCCAGTAAGTCTCACTGCCTACGTCCTCGCGCACCACCTCCACGCGCGGCTCAAAGCCCAATGCCTCCCGGTAATACAAATTGAAAGCCCGCCCCGCCTTGTGCCACGTTTCAGGAGATTGACCCGGTGGCGGTTTGGCTTCAAGCGGCTCAAACATGGCGTCCAACTGCCCCAAAAAGTCCCAACCAGCTTCCTCAATCACCCGCTGGCGCAGCGCCGCGAAGGATTGGTCCACCGCATCAGCCAGGTAGGGAGACGGAGCGTTTACGTCCATCTCAAACAGCTTCACCGGCGGCTGGTTGCGGCTGGGGCGGGCCAACGCTTCCACAAAGAGCGGCTGGTCGTCCGGCTCGCCGTCAATAAAACGCAAACTTTCCGCCATGACAGGCGTCAGATTCACGGCCGTCCACGAGGGCGACTCTATACGGCCGTCCGCCGCCAACATCTGCGGCGTCACCCCCCAGGCATCCTTACTGCCCGCCACCAGAAAGCTCTGCCCGCCCCGATCATACACGGCCACAAACGACTGGCTGTCCGGTGACCAGACCGGATCGCGCCCTTGCAGGTTGAGGCCCACCGGTTCGCCTGCCAGCGAATAATCCTCATTGAGCGGGCGGGCATAAATCACGGGAATAGTTCCGTCGTCGGCCACGTAACTCAGGTAACGGCCGTCCGGCGAAAAAGCAGCGTCAGCCTCATGTGCGTCCGGCGATTCCGTCACATTCAACACCTGCTCACCCGTCGCATCATCCAACGAGCGCAGGAAAATATCCTGATTGCCGCTGCGCCAACTGGTAAAGGCAATATGCCGCCCGCCGGTAGGCGACCAGACCGGGTTAAAATCGGGGGCCGGATCGCGCGTCAGGCGGAAGGGGCTGGAACTGCCATCGGCCGGAACCAGGTAAATATCCAGATTGTCCTGACGATACGAACTGAACGCCAGCCATTGACCGTCCGGCGACCAGGTGGGATCGCCGTCATACCCTTTATCGCGGGTCAAGCGACGCAGTTTTCCGGCGGCGATGTCGTACACATAAATGTCCCAATTGCCGCCGCGCCGGGAAGCAAAAGCTATCTGGCTGCCGTCAGGACTCCAAACGGGGTCGCGGTCCGGTGCGGGATCGGTGGTGATGCGCACCGGATCGGCCTGACCAATGGGCAGCATGTAGATGTCGCTGTTGCCGTTGACGTGCTGGCTGTAGAGGATGGCCCCGCCGCCGGTGGTAGGATCGGGTGTGGCCCACGGGGTTAGCTGGATGGCAATGGTAGGCACAGGCGTCGGCGTTTCCGGCCGGGGCGTGGGGGTGAGGATAATGGTGACGCTTTCGGCTACGGCCGTCCCCTGCCGCTCCTGCATACTAATCACGCCTACCGCTAAAATGAGGGCGATGGTAGCCACAGCCATGGCTACCCGCACGGTGCGATTGGAATGGACGCGGCTGCGCGGCTGGCGGCGCACAAATTCAGCGCCGGTCGGAGGAGACGGCCGTTTCAACCGCACCCGCCAACGCGCTTTGGTCACCTGCCAGCGGGAGTTGAAGCGACGGCCGTACTTCCTGCGTGTCGGTTCAGTAACGCGCCAGAACCAGACCGCCGGAATGGCCGCCAATCTCCACAACCAGCCCAGGAAGCGACGCGTTTGCCGGAACAGCCAGAGGAGGAACGGCCGTAACACATCCCGCACCAGCCAGACGGCCGGCTCCACCAACAGCAAAATAAACGGCCGCCAGACAAAAGCCGTCAACAAATAGCGTATCGCCAGACCCATCCGGCCCAAAAAACGCCAGCCAGACGCCAAAACAGGCCGCACATAATCCCACAACCAGCGCAGAGGCAGCCACAAGGGCATTGTCAGGAAAAAGAGGGGGTAATACATGAACCAGGTCAGCAGTTTGCGCAAAGCCAACCCTAACCTGCCCAGAAACCGCCACAACGGGGAGAAAAGTGTGCGGAAAAACTGCCACAATCGTCCGGTCAATCTAGCCAATCGTTCACGCATATTAGTGCCAGTTTAACACGCCCAATAACTATGTCAAGTACAATATGTCAAGTTCTTTTTGTAGGGTAAGCTACTGTACGCCGGATATTCCAGGTCATAATCAACGATGGTGGCAGTTGAAAACTGCGCTAACCATTGCCAAGTCAGCCTTCACCGGCTGGAACCTAACCGACGAAGGTCGGTTTTGCAAGCAGCCTTTGGCTACACGTTGCAGCGAATTTATTCGCCTATTTGAGAAAATTCGTTCCTTCCCTAATTCGTTGTACTCTTACTATAAGGAAATCTGATGATAGCTGACCAAAAAATCTCCATCCAACCAACTGTCTTAAAACGAGACGCCGACTACGTATTCTACGAGCTAACCCGCAGCATTTGCCCCACCTGCCGCCACCCCATTGACGCCAAAATCCTGCTGCGGGACAACAAAGTGTATATGCAAAAACGCTGCCCGGAACACGGCGAGTTTGAAGGGCTAATTTACGCCGACGCCGACGCTTACGTGAACATCGCCAAATTCAACAAGCCGGGTACCATCCCCCTGCATTATGCCACCAAGATTGAAAACGGTTGCCCGCGCGACTGCGGCCTCTGCCCCGACCACCAACAGCACGCTTGTGTGGGCATTATTGAGGTGAATTCGGCTTGCAACATGGACTGCCCCCTCTCAGCAATTCTAAATGTACCCCAATAAAATCATTTGTTTACCCAAATATGGCAAATCAAACAGAAAACAAGTAACGAAAAACAGGATTACTTCAGCATAATTCCGGTTTGTGCCCTTCACAAATACGCAAAATCACG
>JAJRTP010000676.1 GCA_024278255.1 Chloroflexota bacterium
CATATTTATTGGCGTTCTTGTGCAAAATGCCAAAGTCATTCAGGTTGGTGAATACGAACCACCCCCATCCATCATTGATTTACTCCCGACGGCAACCCCGGAAATTGCCGAAGGCGAAGCCACACCCACGCCTGCGCCTGAAGTTGCGCCCACGGCTACGCCGGCTCCCCCGGCTGTCGTCTTACTGGCTTTGCAGCCACAACAACAATTACTGCTGCGTTACGCTCTGGAAGTGGGCGCCGATGTAGACCTGGCCTTGCGTAATACGGATGACGGGCAGCTCTACGCTGTTGACAATGTTGACCTCAGTTTCTTCTTGCAACGATTTAATATAGAAATACCACCGAATTTGGGTTATACCATAGATACCCAGCAGGCTGGTGGCGGTGGCGTATCCATTACGCCTACACCGGCGCCTACAGAACAAGTTCCCGAAGGCGGATAAGGTTTCAGGCAAACTTATTAAATGTCTGAAAATCACTGATGACGAAAATAATGCTTATTGAACTGGTTGGAAACGTAGCTCAATTAAATGGCTTTCGGAAAATAGGGAATCCATTATGCGCTTAAGAACATTTATCTTGCTGATACTGGTATTGTTGCTGGCTGCCGTCTTGGTGTTCTTTCTTGTTGCCAGGGGTGGCGGCATTTTTTCCGGGCTGCTAGGGGGTGGTGGAGATGGCGGCGGCGTACCCACGCCCGCTGTTGATGTTTCGGAACCATCAGGTGCGGAACCCGGATTGCCCGCTCCAACGCCTACACCCACATTTGAGACTGTGGTCGTAGCCAAATTACCCATTCCCGTCGGGTACCGGCTGACAGAAGATATGCTGGTTATTGAGCAGCGCCCCACGACAAATGTGGCTTTGCAAGGCGGTTATGTTTTTACCGACGTTTCTGATGTGGTTGGTAAGATTGCCCGGGTACAAATTGCCCGAGGCCAGGAAATTTTAACGCCAATGCTGGCTTTGGATCCCACTGATGTGGCTCAGTTTGGCTCTGACCTGGCCTTGTTTATTCCTTTTGGCGAAGTAGCTGTGGCTTTTCCCATCGACGCTGAATCCGGGGCGGCGTTTGCTATGCGGCCGGGCGACAAAGTAGACCTGATTATGACGATGCAGGTGGTTAATATAGACCCCGTCTTCCGGTCAGCCTTGCCTAATAAGACGCGCCGGGTATTGGAGACGCAACTGCTTTTGGGCGGGCCATTCCTGTTCCCGCCGATTGAAGAAGGGCGTTTGGAATTTATCCCGGAAATTAACCAGGTCGCGGCTATTATTCCCGGCGGCAGCGGTTTGGGGGCCACAGACCTTTATGCTGGCGACACTGATTTTACGGTACCGGATTCAGATTATGCGCCGGGTGAAATTATCCCTAAGCGGATAACTCAGTTGACTATTCAGCAATCCACCGTGCTATTTGTGGGTGATTGGGTAGACCCCAGAGAGGAAGCGTTACAACAGGCATTGGCCGCTACAGCCGGTGAAGGCGAGCAAGTCAATGAAGAAGGCACACCGATTGCCCCAACGCCTACGGCCACACCTTTTCCCCAGGAAGAGGAACCGCCAAATATTGTCATTTTAAGCATGTCGCCCCAAGATGCCTTAACTTTGCAATTTGCCCAAAGGCGTCAAGCCATGATTGACTTGGCGTTGCGTTCACCAGGCGATAGTACCGTTTTTGTCACGACCAGTGTGAGCCTAGCGCAAATGATTGATCAAGGTGTGCTGGCTCTACCGGAGCAATCTGATATTGATTTGTTTAACCCGGCCTACGACAGTGGTGAATAGATATTTTGGCCGAATGAATACCTGAAACCATTGTTATTTCTGGTTGATCAGACAAAGGTCTCTGGCTTTTTCGGCCAGGGGCTTTTTTTGTGGAGGTTGTTTTGCCGGATAATTTGTCTGAGAATTACGATCCTTCTCTTTTTGAACGGCCGTCTGTCACCGTAGACGTGGTCATTTTCTCTTTGGTGGCGGATGATTTGCGGGTGCTGCTGGTTAAGCGGGAAGCGCCGCCTTTTGCCGGGATGTGGGCTTTGCCGGGGACGTTTGTCAGGCTGGATGAATCGTTGGGGGATACGGCCGTGCGCGCCCTGACCAACAAAACCGGCGTCCGGGACGTGTATACTGAGCAGCTTTACACCTTCGGCCGGCCGGACCGAGACCCGCGCACCCGCGTCATCACTGTAGCTTATTTCGCCCTCATTCCTTACGATTCCGTCGTCCAGCAGGCAGAAGGAGAAACAACTGAATGGTTTTCCCTCAGCCAACTGCCCGACCTGGCTTTTGATCACGCGGAAATTCTGGCTTATGCGCTTACCCGTTTGCGTTATAAGCTGGAGTATACGGCCGTAGGCTTCCAACTCCTGCCCGACGTATTCACCCTCAGCGAACTGCAAAAAGCGTATGAGATTATCCTGGATGAAAAACTGGACAAACGCAACTTCCGCCGCAAGATATTAACGGCCGATATTCTGGAAGAAACCGGAGAAAAGAAAAAAGAAGGCGAAGGCCGCCCCGCCAAACTCTACCGCTACCGCAAAGACGCCATCGCCGAAGTCAAAACGCGACGGTTATTTCCGTAAGCAGCGGTGCCAGGCACGGGGTTTACGGTCTTGGTCATTTAGAAGCCTAGCACCCCGTGCCTGGCACTACCTGTCACGTCACCCACAAAGACTTCGTCAACTCCACCCCCAACACCACATCATCCCGCCCTACCCGCAGGCGCATCGGGCCATTAAACGGGGCGCGCCCCACAATTTCAAACTCCGCGCCAGGAACCAGCCCCAACTCGGCAAAATATTTCAACCGTTCCGGCTCGTTGGTGCGCACCCGGCTCACTGTCCCCTTGTGCCCCACAGTCAGATTTATGATGCAGGTATCCTCCAGTTCCGGTAAATTACCTTCCGGATCAGGGATAGGTTCACCATGCGGGCAGCGCGTTGGCTGATTGGTCATTTCCGCCATCCGCTCTGTAATGGTATCGTTGATGCCTTTGCTCAAATCCTCTGCCAGTTCGTGCGTCTCATCCCAGGTAAACCCCATCACGTTTACCAGAAACACTTCCATAATGCGGTGTCGCCGCAGTTCTCGCAACGCTTCCTGACGGCCGAATTCCGTGAGTTCAAAGCCCTGATAAGGAATGTGCTTGACATAACCGGCATTGCGCAGCCGCTTTAGCATACGGGGAATAGCCGGGGCAGACACATTGAGACGATCGGCCAGACTGGTGGTACTCACCATCGGCGAATCTTCTTGCAGCCGGTAAATCTCGGCCAGATATTCGCGCATGGCGGCGCTAGGCTGCATGAGTAGTCTCCATAATTTTTATCATAAATATGATAATATCTTATTTTGCCGGGGAAGGCTATGCTTTTTCCAGTTCGGCGATGGTTTCTTCGATTAAACCAACCAAGTCAGTGAGCATGGCGGTATCGAAGCGGAATTCGGCGCCCACGGCCGTAAACAACTCCGGCAATGTCCGCGTTCCCCCCAATGACAAGGCATGACGATAAGCTGCCAGCGCCCCTGCCCGGTCTGTCAAACTGTTACGCCATACTTGCAGCGCCCCCACCTGCGCCATGCCGTACTCAATGTAGTAAAACGGCGAGCCAAAAATGTGCAGCTTGCGGTGCCAGCCCGTCATCCGCGTATCCACAAGTTCACCCCAGGCCACGTCAGGAATGAAGCGCTGCCAAAGATTATCCCAGGCAGCGTCGCAGTTGGTGGGGTCCATCGCTTCGTCGGGATGAGTGTAGACCCAGTGCTGGAAAGCGTCCACCACCGCCATGTAGGGCAGAAAAACAATAATGCCTTCCAGATGTTCAATGCGGGCGCGGGCGGCTTCGGCTGAAGTGTAAAAACCGCCGTTTTCTTTGGTGAGATAGGGCGCTGCCAGCAGTTCCATGCTCATGGAAGCCACTTCGGCGAATTCCAGCGGCGGATTAGCCTGCCAAATAAACGGCTGAGCGTAAGATTCAAAGTCGTGAAAAGCGTGGCCGGATTCGTGGAGCATGGTCTGCACGTCGTCGTGCAGGCCGACGCCATTCATGAAGATAAACGGCCGTTGCCGCCAGGGTAGTGAACTGCAATAACCGCCCATCGCCTTGCCCGGCCGCGTATCCAAATCCAGCAAATTCTCCTCGGCCATAATCGCGTAATAGCGGCTCAGTTCCGGATCAAGCTGGTTGAAGATGTTGAGGGTGTGCTGGATGAGGTCGTTCTGGCCGGTGTACGGTTTCAGCGGTTCACCGTCCCCGGTTTGTACCAAAATGCCCCGTTCCGGTATCCAATCCCACGGCCGTAACACGTCATACCCCAACTGCTCCTGCTTCCGCGCGAGGATGCGCCGGGTGGCCGGTACCACCACCGTCTCAATCGCCTCGTGAAAGGTAAAACAATCCTCCGGCGTGTAATCAAATCGTCCCTTTTCCCGAAAAGCATAAGCGCGATAATCGGGAAAATCGGCATTGGCCGCTACCTGCCGCCGCAGTTCCAGCATTTCCATATAAATCTTGTCCAGATCGGGGCGAATGCCCAGCCACAGGTCGGCAATTGTTTCCCAGGCGCACTGCCGCACCGTCCGGTCCCGGTCATTGAGGAAGACAGCTAATTGGCTCAGGTTTTTCTCTTCGCCGTCCCATCCGGTTTTCAGGCCGCCGGTCAGCTTGTTATACTCATTATCCAGTTCGGCCAGCTTGGTTTGCAGGGGGATGTTTTCCGCACGGAACATTTCTGCCTCGCTGCGCATATCCCGCAGCACCAGGGTCATATCCGGCATCTCTTCCGGCGTGATTTCCAGTGCCAGCAGCCGTTCCTTGAGAACTTGGGCTGCCTTTTGCGCTTCGGGATACACGTTGTTGAGGATGTCCAAAAAGGCTTGTTCTCTGGCTTTGTCGGTGGTGTCCAGTGATTTTTGAATGTATGTCCAGGAGAAGGATTCCCAGAGGAACCGCTCCAGGGCAGACCAATCTTCCAGCCATTGACGAGCGTTGTCGTGGGTTAACGGCCGGGCCATCAGCTCGGCAAAATACGGCTCAAACGAGGCCCATTCACGGGCATCAATCTCATCAATCGCGGCAGGTAATGCGGCAAAAGTCATAATCACTCCAATATTTACAGGGTACAGGCACAAAACAAGCCCTTGCACATGGACAAGGGCCTGCTGTTAAACTCATAAAAAGGCGACGACCGGATTCGAACCGGTGATAAAGGTTTTGCAGACCTCTGCCTTACCACTTGGCCACGTCGCCATAAACAGTTCCGGCAGGCAATAAAGCCTGCCGGAAAATGAGAGCGGGCAACGAGATTCGAACTCGTGACCTTCTCCTTGGCAAGGAGACGTTCTACCACTGAACCATGCCCGCAAGCAATTCTGTCCTCTCACCGAGTAGGGGACCAAGATGCCAGGACCCAGACTCGAACTGGGGACACCTGCATTTTCAGTGCAGTGCTCTACCAACTGAGCTATCCCGGCGAAATTCGCCATGTTAAAGACGACGGAATTTTATCCAAACAAGCGGGGACTGTCAAGTTTAAGGGGCGGCGCTAATCATGGCACTTTGGGGATCAGGGAGTGGTGGTGGCGTTGGTGTTGACAGCGGCGGGAGTGTCGGAACCGGCGTCAGTGTCCCGGCTAAATTTTTGTGGATAATGGGCAGGTACATGGCCGGATATGGATCGGGAGAAGGGTACGGGTAAGGATCGGTCGGATTAAAGGGGGTTGAATTGTTTGCCAGAACCAATCCTACCGAAAGCAATCCGATTAAACATAGCGCGGCCTCTTGGCCGCAACCAAAAAGGCGGTCCATCCTTGCAGCATAATGAAGGCTGAAGTAACGTCATTACAGACGCCTATAATTGGAGTCAAAGACTCAACACCAACCACTATGCCACAGGACGG
>JAJRTP010000677.1 GCA_024278255.1 Chloroflexota bacterium
TGGGGGGGTACGGCCGTGGGCTGCGGTGGTGTGGCCGACTGCGGCACAAAGACCATATTGCCGCTGTCCGCCATCAGGTCAATGCGTAACTGGCCGTTTTCCACTGCATATGTGCCCACGCCGCCCAGCATGGTTAAAAACTGGTCGCTGCGTGATTCAGGGGCGCAGGCCACCAGCGTTGTCGGCCCCAAAGCAATAGTCAGACTGCTGCCGCTGGTGGTGTAACTGCCCGTGGCGTTGTTGCAGTCGGCCTTGACTTGCACGGTCCCATCTGCCAGGAAAGTCAGAATATAATTTTGAGGATCGGCAATGCTTACGTTACCCGTGGCTTGATCCAGGTAGGAAATCCACTGCCAGGGATTGGCTTGCAGGGTGGCCGCACTTTCAGCGCCGGCGCCGGGGGTGGGGGTGGATGTGGACGGGGGTAAGGGTGTGGGGATGACGGCCGTGGGTACGGGGGTGGGTTCTTCCTTCCCTCCACCGCAGGCAGCCAGGACAAATACGAACATCAACAATAAACTAACGCTTACTTTTTTCATAGCTATGCCTCGCAAGTTATTCTCCTTTGATTGTGTCAGATACTTCGTTACCATCTGTTATGAGTTTACAGTCTGTTTGCCAGGATGCAAAAAGTGAGAATGGCCGGGAAATTGGAGCGATATAAAAGTTATGAAAGACACATTGAAAGAATATCATGTAAAATAGTACTTGCGTCCTAGCAGGTGTTCTTGTATATTGTATGACATCTATCTTGGATAAGTTTTTGAATGATAGAATTAGCAGATCATTTAACTACAATTTATTTACTGTCATCCCCGGCAGTGAATAACAAACCATTGAGTTAACGTTGAGGAGAAAGACGACTCTAGTAAACCATTTGTGCAGCACCCTTATAATTATATACACCAATTATTGACGGCTTAATTTGTAAGCCAGATTGTTTTGAGACGATAAGCCTGTCAATCATTTGAGCAGCTTGTTTTGTTGGGAGAGCAAACAGCCCTATTCGCTTTATGCGGGTTACGGCCGTTTGCTTTTTTCATTTACTGGGATAATCAAGCATTTTAGAAGAGTTATTTGTGATTGAAGGAGGTGATTATATCGGCAAATAAACGAATACAGACGCTGGTAACATTGTAGCGTCTCCCCTGAACATACTCATTTCAAGCTTACAACAAACCTGTTTTGGAGGAAACGATGTTAAAAAAACCCAAGAATAATATTTTTGTCCGACTTTCCCTGCTGGCAATACTCATGTTGGTGCTGGCCATATCAGTAGGGTCGTTGGGCGCTATCACTCAGCCGCAGCCATATATTGTCGTCATGCGCGATGAGCCATTGGCTGCGTATTCGGTTGACATACCGGAAATCCAGGCTGTTGAGGCAGCTAACCAGGCCCAGTATGAGGTCGGATTGGAAGCCAGCCATGATGCTTCGCTGGCAATTGCTGGTGTGGATGCCAATAATAAATTGTATTCTTACAAATATGCGCTGAACGGTTATGCCGCATTGGTAACGGAAGCTCAGGCAGCCGAGATAGCCAAGCAAGATAACGTTGTCATGGTTATGCCGGATGAACTGCGCCAGATTCAAACCGACAACAGCCCCAGCTTCCTGGAACTGGATGTGCGCGGCGGCCCCTGGGCCAAAGGCGTCACCGGTGAAGGCGTTGTGGTAGGTGTCATTGATACCGGTATCTGGCCGGAACATCCCAGCTTTGCTGACGATGGCTCTTATTCTGCCCCGCCCATCACGTTGGATGATACACCGACGAACCCCGCCTGTAATTTTGGCAATACGGCCTGGAATGCAGATGACGCACCTTTCCAATGCAACAACAAGCTGATCGGCGCCCGTCAATTCTTGGAAACTTACAAAGCGTTCACGGGTTTAACCCCGCGTGAATACGATTCTGCCCGTGATGATAATGGTCATGGCACACATACGGCTTCCACGGCTGCCGGTAACAGCGGCGTTCAGGCCGAAATTTTCGGTGTAGATCGGGGTACTGTTTCCGGTATCGCCCCGCGGGCTCGCGTGGTTATGTACAAAGCTTTGGGCGAGCTGGGCGGTTATAGCTCTGACCTGACTGCGGCTATTGATCAAGCGGTGGCTGATGGCGTTGACGTTATTAACTACTCCATCGGCGGCGGCGCCAGCCTCATTGGTTCGGATGATATAGCCTTTTTGTTTGCCGCAGATGCCGGTGTTTTCGTAGCCACTTCCAACGGTAACTCCGGCCCTGGCCCGTACACAGTGGGCGGCCCGGCTTCTGTGCCGTGGATCACTTCTGTTGGCGCCAGTACGCAAAACCGCACTTTCCAGGGTTCGGCTGCTTTAGGTAATGGCGCTGAATACTTTGGCGCTTCGATTACTAATGGTACAGATGTGTTGCCATTAGTAGATGCGGCTGATGCCGGCGATGAACTTTGTGCGCCCGGCTCGCTTGATCCGAATGTTGTTGCTGGAAAGATTGTTCTTTGCAAGCGCGGCGCTTTTGCCCGTGTAGCCAAGAGTGAAGCGGTAGACATTGCCGGCGGTCTCGGTATGATTTTGTACAATGCCTCTGACACGCAATCACAGGTTACGGATAATCATTTCGTACCTTCTGTCCACATCAATAATACCGATGGCTTGGCCGTTAAGGATTACATTGCCAACACAGCCAATCCGACAGCTTCCATTAACGGCGGCGTTTTCACGCCTATTCCGGCTCCGTGGATGGCTTCCTTCTCTTCCCGCGGCCCGAATCCGGTAGCTGAAGATATTATCAAGCCAGACGTTACGGCGCCTGGCGTCAATGTCTTGGCTGGCAATACGCCAACCCCTGAACTGGGCGCTCCGGGCGAATTGTTCCAGGCTATCAGCGGTACGTCTATGTCCAGCCCGCACGTGGCTGGCGTGTTTGCCCTGATCAAGCAGGTGCATCCTGACTGGACGCCGGCTATGGCTAAATCTGCCCTGATGACGACTGCTTATCAGGACGTAATGAAAGAAGATGGCGTAACGCCGGCCGATCCGTTTGACATGGGCGCCGGTCACATTAAGCCTGGCGGCCGTTTCGTCAAAGGCTCTGTGTTCCGTCCCGGTCTGGTTTATGATGCCGGTTTCCTTGATTATCTGGGTTTCCTGTGTACAGCTGCTCCTGAAGTATTTGGTGATCCGGCCGGCACTTGTGGAACCCTGGAAAGTATTGGCGTTCCGACTGATCCCAGTGATTTGAATCTGGCCTCCATCGGTGTAGCTGATTTGGTTGGCAGCCAGACTGTCCAACGTACAGTGACTATGGTTGGCAAGCGCGGCGCTTTCCGGGCGCAGGTAGAAGCCCCTCCGGGATACACCGTTACGGTTAACCCCAGCGTTTTACGTTTAAGCTATGGCGAGACGGCAACCTATGAAGTAACCATCACCAATGATGGCACAGCGCCTATTGGCGAGTGGTCATTTGGTTCTATCACCTGGGGCGCGGGTTACAATGCCCGCACGCCAATTGCGGTACGGGCATCTTTGTTCAACGCTCCGGATGAGATTGCCACTACGGGTGTTGACGGCGCTGAGAGCTTTAACGTCAGCTTTGGCTATACTGGCGACTATACCGCCGCAGCCCACGGCCTCGTGGCAGCAGATGTGATTTCGGATTCCGTAGCTCAGGACCCCGACCAGTCATTCGACCCGAACGACGGCTATTCCAATCAGTATGACTTCAACTTGAGTGGGGCAGCTTACTTCCGGGTAGCTATTCCGCCGGAGGCTACTGAAGCGGGCGCGGACCTTGATGTCTTTGTCTATGATCCGAATGGGAATCTGGTGGCTACCAGCACAAACGGCGGTACCGATGAACAGATAGACATTACGGCTCCGATGGATGGTATCTGGAGTGTATTTGTCCATGGGTGGCTGGTTGTCACAGACCCGCAGCCGTTTGACATGTATGTCTGGACAGTACCGATGGCTACAGGCGGCAGCTTGACTATTGATTCGGCCCCGACAGCGGCCACCGTAGGCGCGACAGAACCAATTGATGTTAGTTGGACTGGCGCAACTGCTGGCGAGTGGTTCCTGGGTGCTGTTTCTCACAGTGATGCTACCGGACTCATGGGTCTTACTATAGTGAATGTAGATAATCGTTAGCAATCGCTGATTTATAACGATTAGATCATAAAAAACCGCTTTCAGGCTTATGGCTGGGGGCGGTTTTTTCTTGTTTACTTATACCGGATTTAGCATGGTGGCACGAAGTTAGCGTTCAAGATTAGCTGGGAGAGATTGGTTCAATCTTCAAGATTGAACCAATCTGGGAAGGGCTACTTATTTTCGAACAGCTACTAATCATCGACATTGCCGGGCGGGGTGATGAACTCGTCAAGTGTATGCGGTGTGGGTTTGACCCTGAGCAGTTTCTCGCACAGGAATGGGGCGCGGTTTCCACCAGCGTGATAATCGTATAGGCGTCCTTCTACACTTAACCGGATTAATGAACCATCTTGCTGTACTTGCAAATAGGCCATATCCGGCTGGGGGCAGCCCAGACTGCTGTCGGGCCAAACCATCAGTTTGAATTCGACAAGTTCGATCTGATCTATGGGTACATCCAAACGACTGGCCAGATCTTCTTTGGCCTGGGTGACTAATGGTTGGATAGCGGGGTCTGTAAGATTGGGGTTAGCTGGTTCTGTGGTCACGATAATCTCCTCGATCTGTTGGGGTGTGGCTGGTGGCGACGCTGTTTCCAGGACAGGGGTGTTGATTATTTCCTTAGTGGTGGCGGTTGGGGGCACGGCCGTGTCCAATTCACCTTTCCCCTCCTCACCTGGTTCTGGAATTGGACTTGTTGGTACACAACTTGCCAAAACCAGCATAAAAAAACAGACGAATATTAACGAAATTGTTTTATTTTGCATATTAGAGTTGTTCCTTTTTAAAAAATCGGTTAGATTCCAGGCAAATTACCTGGAGTAACCCAA
>JAJRTP010000678.1 GCA_024278255.1 Chloroflexota bacterium
GAGCATGACGCAGGCGATGGGGATGCAGCCGGTTTTGTATTTGTTTCCGGCGGCAGCGGTGATGGCATTGTGGAGATTGGTTCAATCTTCAAGGCTTGTTCTGAGCATAGCCGAAGAATTGAACCAATCTGCCGCGTTTACGATGTTGTATTGGGGCGGAGTGGTTTTGTTGTTTGCGGGCACGGCCGTCATTACCTTCCGCGCTTATTTTGGGGTGTGGGCCAATGCGCCAGAGGTGCGGGTGCAGTATGAGACGACGATGGTGGAGACGATGCGCTATCTGGACGAACAGGATGTACCGGATGTGGCCGTTTCCACCATTACACCCGGCCCTTTCCATACCCCGGCCCTGGCGGCGATGACGCTGCAAAATGATGAGATAATGCCGCGCTGGTTTGACGGCCGTACCAGCCTCATCATCCCCCACGCGGGAGAAAGTTTACTCATTTTTCCCGGATTTGCCCCGCTGCACCCGGTGTTACGGCCTTATCTCAGCACAGACGCGCCGGACGAGATTCTGCCCTTACGGGAGACAGATTTGGATCGGCCATTGACCGTTTACCGCGTTGACGGGCAGGCGCTGGCGGCTGCCTGGCAAGACCGCTTCACGCCGGTTGCCGGGACGGTTCTGTTTGGCGACGCGGCGCAATTATTGGGATATTCGTTGGATGATACGGCCGTATCCCCCGGCGACACGCTGCAATTGATAACCTGGTGGCGACTGCAAAATCCTGTTCCCGGCCTGCGCCTGTTCAGCCACATCTCCGGCGCGGACGGTGTGCCCATTGCCCAGGATGACCGGCTGGATGCCCCCAGCGATGCCTGGATAGCCGGCGACTGGCTGCTTCAGGTGCATGAGATTATGATGCCGGCGGATACGGCCGTGGGCCAATACCCCCTCACCATCGGCCTCTACACCTGCCTCGACCCCGCCTGCGAGCAGACCCAACGCCTGCCCGTCAGCGTGGATGGGCAGCCGGTAGGGGACAGTTTTTATTTGACGGACGTTTTTGTGACAAGGTGAATATTGCTCACTGAAAACTGAACACTGAAAACTATGACAAAGCGAGCAACAACCCCAAAAATCCTCATACTAACCCTTACCTTCCTCGCCTTTGCCCTGCGGCTGTGGAATGTGGGTGGAATGCCGCCGGGCTGGCGGGATGACGAGTTGATCAACTCCCTGGTCATCTCGCAGCATGTGCTGGATGGGCAATGGGCGGTGTATTATGCGGACGCTTCCGGGCATGAAGCGCTGTACCACGTGCTGAACGCGGCCATGCTGGGGCTGTTTGGGGCCAACTGGACCGGGATTCGCCTGCTCTCCGTCTTTCTGGGAACGCTGACCGTACCGCTGACGTGGCTGCTGGGGCGGAAATTATTTAATGGCACGGTTGGGTTGCTGGCTGCTGTCGGATTGGCCTTCAGCTTCTGGTCACTCATGTACTCTCGCATCGGTTTGCGCCACGTCCTCATGCCCCTGCTCACCCTCCTCGCCTTCTACTTCTTCTGGCGCGCTCTCAAACGCCGCCCCACCGATCACCGACCACCGATTACCGATTACGGATTAGCCGCCCTCTTCATGGGTCTCGGCTTCTACACCTACTTCGCCTCGCGGGGCGTGCCGTTGATTTTGTTGGTGTTTACAGTCTACCTGGCGTTGGTGGATTGGCCGTTATTCCGACGCAAGTGGCGGGGGATTGGGTTGATGTTTGGGATTACGGCCGTACTCGCCCTCCCTCTCTTTCTCACCTTGCAGCAGCAGCCGGAATCTGAAGCGCGGGTGGCAGAACTGGCCGTGCCCCTGGTAGAAGCTCGCAAAGGCAACTTCGAGCCATTACAGCGGCACGTCGTCGCTACTCTGGGAATGGCCCACGCCGACGGCGATGACGAATGGCTGTACAACATCCCTCACCGCCCCGTATTCGGTCCCGTTGCCGCCATTTTCTTCTGGGCCGGTGTGGTTATTGCGGGGTGGTATGCGTTGAAAGGGATCGTATTGCGTATTGCGTATTACGTATTGCGTAGAAGGGGCGAGACGGCGCGGGGAAGCGACGTTTCGTTTGCCCAGAATCATACCGCGCCGTCCCGCCCCTACCCCTCATCTTCTCACCCCTCATCCCCCCATTCCCTTCCCGCTGCCTTCCTCCTCATCTGGTGGCTGGTGGGGATTTCACCAGGGTTTATCAGCGTGCCGCCAGCCAGTTTGGGGCACACCATTTTGGCGCAGTCGGCCTTTTTTATGCTGGCCGCACTGCCGGTGTGGCGATTGGCGATTGGCGATTGGCGATTAAAAGGAAACAAGCAATCTCTCTTAATCACTGGTTTAGGATTATTGTTACTCTTGTCTATCATCACCCGCGACCTGCCGGATTATTTTGTAGAATGGCCCAGCCGCGGTATGGTGCGCTTTTTATACCGGGCGGATATTCAGGATGTGGCGCAGTATTTGAATGAGAACCCGGAGATTACAGATGTAGGCATTACCGGTTTGCTGGCGGGGCCGTGGGATAAGGTGGCGCTGGAGATTGATTTGGCTAAAGACACGGCCGTATCCCCCCGATGGTACAACCCGCAGCGAGCCATATTGCTCAACCCGCCCCTCAGTTTTCGCGGCTACCCGGAAGTGGCGGAGGCGTATGAGAATGCTTTCAGACAGGTTGCCGGGGAGGATCAGGCTGGTTACTATTCGCTGGCGCAGGTGGAAAAGGCACGGCCGTCCGGCGAGCAGGTTTGTTTTCAGAATGGCCTCTGCCTCATTTCCGCCAATTATGATCCGGAAACGGGACGGCTGGAGTTGGGTTTTGAGATGGCGCGGGAACTGAATTTGCCACCCAATCCGCTTATCAGTAACCCGCCGCCGCCGGGCGTGTACAGCGGGCCGCGCCTATACGCCTTCGGCCAACTGCTGGACGCGGGCGGTAACTTTTTGGCCGGAGATGACGGCCTGTGGGTAGACCCGTACAGCTTACAGCCGGGGGACGTTTTCTTGCAGCAGCATTGGCCGCAACTGCCGGAAGGGGTGGAACCGGCTACGGCCGTATTCGGCCTGTACGATCCCATGACCGGACATCGTATTTTGACGGAAGACGGACGGGATCATTTACGACTGAAGATTGGAACCACGGATGAAGGTGGATGATCACAGATTTACACAGATAAAATCCGTGTAAATCTTTTTTATCCGTGGTTCATCCGTGGTTCGGAGATTAGAGATTGGAGATTGAGGCGTCACCGTATCGAGGGAAGAAAGGGATTGCCATTGTGTTGGCGATCTTTTTGCTGCTGGCTTTTGCCGGGAGCGTGATTAACCCTTTGTATGAGGCGACGGACGAGCTGCGCCACTACCGGTACGTGCAGCACATCGTCCAGTTAAAGCGACTGCCGGTGCAAGGGGAGATGGCCTGCCAGGCGCAGGGACATCACCCGCCGCTGTTTTATCTGCTGGGGGCTGCGGCTACCTTCTGGATTGATACGGGACAGGAGATTTGTTCCCAGCCGCAGACCAATCCCTTCTGGCAGTACCGCTACTGGGAAGTGGGGACGGACAACAAGAACCAATACCTGCACGGCCCGGAGGAGGCATTCCCCTGGTACGGCGAGGCGCTGGCAGCCCACATTGTGCGGGGGATTAACATCCTGCTGGGGGCCGGTGTGGTGGTGCTGACGTGGATTATAGGGCGGGCGATCTGGCCGAAACGGCCGTCCATCGCTCTGGGCGGCGCGGCATTTGTGGCTTTTAATCCCATGTTCGTCTACATGTCCGGGGCCATTCATAATGACGTGCTGGCGGCGTTGAGCGGTACGGCCGTCACCCTGGCTTGTGTTTTGCTGGTGAAGGACGAGGAGGGGTTGAGCCGCCGCTGGGGCGTGGCTTTTGGTCTATTGTTTAGCCTGGCCTTGATGAGCAAATTTAATCTGGCGGCCGTAGCTGCATTGGTGGCGGTGGCTGTGACTTGGGTGGCCTGGCGCAAAAAACAGTGGCGGTTGTGGCTGGAAGTGGTTCTGATTATTGGCGGAATTACCTTGCTGCTGACCGGCTGGTGGTTTGCCCGCAACCAGATTTTGTACGGCGAGCCGACCGGCTTCCAGCGGCTGACGGAAATCTGGGGCAAACGAGACCCGCGAGACAGTTTTGGCACGGCCGTATTCGAGTTACCCTACACCTGGACGAGTCTGTGGGGCCGCTTTGGCTACGGTCAGATTCCTTTGCCGGAGGGGATTTACCTGGGGCTGCGCTGGTTGGTGGGGCTGGGCTTGCTTGGCTTGCTGGTTCCTCTGCTGCGGCGGGATTGGGGCGAGGTGAAAGCGGTCGGCGCGCCCGTGGCCATCCTCATTTTGGACGTACTGCTCTTTTTTGCCGTTTTATTTAACTATTTACTGGTTAGTCCGGCGGGGGCGATGGGGCGGTTTTTCTTTCCGGCACTGGCGGCGTTGGCGCTGTTGACGTTTTATGGCTGGAGTCAATGGCTGAATTGGCTGGTGCAGGCCATCCGGCATCATCCGGCAACGAACCGGCAAATTGGTTGGCTGGCGGCAGTTATCAATGCGGGGCTGATTGGGCTGGTGCTGGTGGCCTTGTTGGGTTATTTGCGACCGGTGTATGCCCAGCCGCCCTCATTTGCCCCGGATACGGCCGTGCCCAACGAGATCAATGCCCAATTCGATAGCTTTGTAAAATTGCGCGGTTACGAACTGAGTACAGACACACTGCGCCCCGGCGAATACGTCGCCGCCAAATTGTATTGGGAGGTGACGGGACAGCCACCGGGCGACTACCTGCTCTTTCTGCATCTGATTGACAGTACGGACACGATGGTAGCCCAGCGAGACACCTATCCCGGTTTGGGCAACTTCCCCAGCAGCCAGTGGCGGCCAGGCGACCGCTTCGTGGAAACAATCCGCCTGCACACGCCGGAGACGATGTATACGCCGGAAACGGCCGTTCTCAGTGTTGGCTTTTACGCGGCGGGGCCAGACGGCTACCGGCTGGGCGTCACGGCCGCAGATGGCAGCGGGTTGGGAGATGCCCTGCCTCTGGCGGAGATGCGCCTGGAATCGGCCAATAACCTGCGCGGCGACGTGCCCAATCCCCTGAACCAAACATACGAAAACCAGATGCGGTTAGTGGGCTATGAATACAGCAGCCGCCTCTTACGTCCTGGTGACGATCTGACCGTCACTCTTTACTGGGAAGCATTAGCCGATATTACTGAGGAATATGAAGTAGAAGTCGGTTTGTGCGACGATCCTTGCCCCGATTGGCTGCCGCCCCGGCAAACGGCCGTAACCCCCATCCCCCCTCTGACAGCAGGAGAAGTTATCAGTACGGCCGTTACTATCCCTCTTGACCCTACCATTTCCCCCGGATCGTATTTAATTCACGTCTCCTTGATTGACCCCGTAGGAAATAAATACCAGAATATCATAGGCGAGGATGGACACTACATTGATGATCGCTTATTATTAGCTAGAGTACGTGTACAACCATAACGATATTGCGTAGTTCGTTTTTTATATGGCCCGGATCGTTATTTCAGGCAATATAGAGTACGCAATACAATCAGCGGTTACTTTGTGACAGAAAAAGCCAGCAACCGGATACGCATTGGCCTTGTGGCGGGGGTGCTTATCGTCGTAGGGATGGTGTATGCTGCCCTGCCTTTTTTGGCTGTCAGTTGGATGCAAAATCCCTTCCCCGGTTTTTTCCTCGACCCGAATCTGGTTATTAACGATTCTGGCAATGCGGAGTGGCCGGCCAAACAGCTGCCCAGTTCTGTCATGTATCCGGATCGGGTTACGGCCGTAGACGACACCCCCATCACCAGCCAGGCCCAGCTAGATGCCATCCTGGCGGCCCAACAAACCGGCGGCAGCCTGAACTTAACCCTGGTACAACCACCAGAAAGCTCCGCCATTGACCGCCAAAGTGAAGCTGTTCGGTCCGTCACCGTCCCTCTTATCTCCTTTACTGTTAATGATTTAGCCAACTATTTCGGCCTGTTTTACCTGACGGGATTGGTGATGCTTATTATTGGGGCGTGGACATTTATTGTGCGGCCTCAAGCCGGGGCCGCGCAAGTTTTTGCCCTGAGCATGGCGTTTGCAACTCTGGCCGTCGGCGTCTTGTTTGATACCTGGACGACAAAACAGTTTATTCGTCTGTGGGTAGTCGGCCTTTCCTTCACCAGCGGCTTTATTGTGTTACTGGCGTTCGTTTTCCCTCATGAATCCCGCGTGGTGGTGAAATTTCCCCCGGCCAAATGGCTGGTTTTTCTGCCTGGTCTGGCTGCCGGTATTTGGGCGCAAATAGTCTTGTATGATCCGGCGGATCCCTGGATTTATGCGATTTCCTGGCGTTATCTTTTCCTGTTTAATGGCCTGGCGTTAGTGGCTTCGTATGGCATTATGGCCTATCGGGCCGCCATCTCGCCCTCGCCCACAGTGCGACAGCAAGCCCGCATCATTTTCTTTGGCGGACTGGTGGCCTTTGCGCCAATCACCTTCTTTTTTATCATGGCTGCCCTGGCGATAGATACCGCCTGGTATCCCCAGGTCTTTTTCATTCCCATGCTGGTCATTTACCCCTTGTCCATCGGTTACACCATCATCCGTTACCGCCTGCTGGATGTGGATGTGGTGCTGCGGCGCGGGTTGACGTATACCTTGATGGCTGTCCTGTTTGTGGGGGCTTTTGCTCTGGTAGTTGTGGCTCTCACCAGCACGTTGGGGATCACTTTGGGGCTGAATAATCCAATTTTGATGGCCGTGTTTATTGTGGTCATCATTATTGTGTTTGATCCGCTGCGAAATCGCTTGCAATTGGGGGTGGATCAGGTGTTTTTCAGCCAGCCGATGGCTTTGGACAGGCTGTTACAGGAGTATAACCGGGAGTTGACCACGGCCGTAGAAGCCAATCAAGTAGCCGACATCCTCCTCAAATACATCTCCACCGGCATTCCTGACGCCACCCCATACCTTTATCTGCCGGATGGGCAGATGGGTTGTTACCGTAGTTACATCAACCACAGTGGTACGACTATCAGTATGGAATCACCCATTGTCGGTTATTTGCGTCAGACGGATGGCGTGTTGGACCTGGCGGAGGAGCGGACCTGGCCGGAACCCTTTGTGGAGAACCGAGTGACGGTGGAAGCGATGGAGTCGGCCGTAATCGTACCCATCAACACCGGCGAAGAACTATTAGGCTGGGTATCCTTGTCTGACAAAGAAGGGCAGCAACGTTACCGTCAATCTGAATTATCTTATGTCAATTCGCTGACCAATCAATCCCTGATTGGATTGGAGCGGGCTACAGTCATCCGCCGCCTGAAAACGCGCATGGTAGAGCAGGATTGGCTCAGTAAATTTATCCAGGCTCTTAATTTCACCACCGATTTGGAGATATTGCTGGAATTGATTTATGTAAACTACCAGCGCTTGTTTGGCATTGAAGATTTTTTCATTGTCCTGCGAGAAAAGGACAATCATCAACTTTACAAAATCTTCCATGTGGAGGGGGATGAACGGCTGACGGAGCTGGAGGGGCGGGATCAGATCGTGACAGACCCGGATGTGCAGCAGGTGGCCCGGACAAGCCAGTTATTGATGAAGAAGGCTGAAGACGGCCGTACCTGGATCATTGCGCCCTTGAATGCCGGGGCCAGCACGATTGGCACTGTGTACACTTTCTTCCGGAATACGGCCGTGACTATTCCTGAGCGGCAGAAAAAGTTGTTCATGGTCTTCGCCGACCAATCAGCCACCGCCTTGGAACGGGTAGAAACCAACCGCCGTCTGCAAGAACACGCCCAACAACTGGAAATCATCAACCAGCTCAACCTCTCCCTCACCTCGGTGCAGGAGCTTGATCCCTTGCTGGAACTGATTCTGGATAAGGCGATAGAACTGCTGGATACAGAAGCCGGCACCTTTATGATAGCCATCCCGGATACCGGCGAACTGGAATTTCGGGTGGTGCGCGGCCCGGCCAGTCAGAATTTGTTGGGCACGCGCTTGCCTTTGGGAACGGGATTGGCGGGTACGGCCGCCCAAACCGGCCGGCCCTCGCTGGTCAACAGAGCAAAAGAGGACAAACGCTGGTTCTCTGAGGTAGACGAGGGCACAGCTTTCCACACTGAAGCCATCCTCACCGTGCCCCTCATTCGCCAAAACACTGTTTTGGGCGTACTGCAAGTGATCAACAAGCGCAGCGGCGGCAATTTTAATGAGGAAGACCAGCGCCTCCTCTCAGCCTTTGCCGGGCAGGCGGTGGTAGCTATGGAAAATGCC
>JAJRTP010000679.1 GCA_024278255.1 Chloroflexota bacterium
GAACGCCCACTGAACACTGAATACCGAACACTGAAAACTAAAATGGAAAAACAACAGTCTCGTAAACTAAAAATCGGCGTCATCTTTGGTGGTCGGTCGGGCGAACATGAGGTGTCGCTGGAATCGGCGCGGTCGGTGATGGCGGCGCTGGACCGGGAGAAATATGAAGTAGTGCCGATTGGCATTGACAAGCACGGCCGTTGGCTGAGCGGTGATGTGATGGCAGCCTTAACGGAAGGCCGGAACGGCCAACCGGCTACCCTGCTGCCCGATCCCCAGTCGGCGGCGCTGCTGCAACTGGACCAACCGGAAGGGCGCACGGCCGTCCTCTCCCAGGTCTCGCAGCTAGACGTGATATTCCCCGTCCTGCACGGCCCGTATGGGGAAGACGGCACGGTGCAAGGGCTGCTGGAACTGGCAAATCTGCCCTACATCGGGGCCGGTGTGGTGGGTTCGGCCGTGGGCATGGACAAGGCAATCTTTAAACACGTGATGACGGCCAACGGGCTGCCCATTCTGCCCTGGCAGTTGGTTTTGAGTAATGATTGGCGGGAGGGGAGTACGGCCGTTATCGCCGAAATCGAAGCCGCCCTCACCTACCCCGTCTTCACCAAACCGGCCAACCTCGGCTCCAGCGTGGGCATCAGCAAATGCCACAACCGGCTGGAACTAATCGCTGGGCTGAACGAGGCAGCCGATTATGACCGGCGCATCGTGGTGGAACAAGGCATCCCGGCGCGGGAACTGGAAATTGCCGTGCTGGGTAACGAAAATCCCGCAGCCAGCATCGTCGGCGAAGTGCGACCCAGGCGTGAATTTTACGATTACGTCGCCAAATACGTCAGTGACGATTCTGATCTATTCATTCCGGCCGACATTCCCCCGGAAACGGCCGAAGCTGCCCGCGACCTGGCCTTACGCGCCTACAAGGCAATTGACTGCGCTGGTCTGGGCCGGGCTGATATGCTGTTGAACGCGGAAACGGGCGAACTATACGTCAATGAAATCAACACCATTCCCGGCTTCACCCGCATTTCCATGTATCCCAAATTGTGGCAAGCCTCCGGTCTCAGCTACCCGGAGTTACTGGATAAATTGATTGAATTGGCAATTGAAAGGCATGAGGAAAAGGAAAATTTACGGACTTCTTATGAACAGTAATCAGTTATCGGTAATCAGTAATCGGCAAATAGTTTGCCGAAGACCAATTACCGAATACTGATTACCGACCACCGACAACTATGTTTGGACGACGCTCTTCCCGCAAAAAGAATCGACGAAAACAGCCCCGGATGCGCCGGATGGATACGGTGGCGCCTATCAGCCAGCCCCGTCTGCGGATTCCTAAAGCGGCTAAAAAACGGCGGCGGCGCAACCGGCGGCAGCGGGTACGTATTCCCACGACCGGTATCCGGCAAGTGCTGTTTTCGGCGCGCTGGATTAGTCTGATGCTGCTGGCGTTTACAGTCTACGCCATCATCCTGACCGGCCAGTTTGAAGATTTTTACCTGACACAGATTCCGGTGGATGGCGTTGTCTCTATTCCCGCAGCGGAGGTGGTGGAAGCCAGTCAACTGGCGGGCGTCCACATTTTTGCCACGGACCCCAATGAGGCGGCGGAAAATATCATGGCGCTGCCGGGGATCACGGCCGCATCCGTCAAGGTAACCTGGCCGAACAAGGTGGATATTGCCGTCAAGGAAGATACACCCATTGCCGTTTGGCTGGACGGCCGTAACCAATACTGGGTCACCAAAGACGGCAGTCTGATTCCGGCCCGCACTGCCACAACCGGGCTGCTCACCATTGAAGCGGAGCTAACGGAAACGGAGCAGTTACAGCAAGAGCTGGCCGCCGAAGCGGAAGCGATAGCTGCCGAAGAGCAAACAACAGAAAACGAGGCCGAAGACGCAACAACGGCCACCGCCCCCACCCCTTTCCTGCCACATGAGGCGCTGGTAGGGGCTTTGCAACTGCGCCAGCTTCGGCCCAACATTGATCGTTTATATTTCCGTCCGGGGAATGGTCTGAGCTACCAGGACGGCCGTGGCTGGCGTGTTTACTTCGGCACGGGCAACGATATGGAACAAAAGTTAGTGGTCTACGAGACCATTGTAGAGGAGTTGCTGGCCCAGGGCATTACGCCGGTTTATATCAGTGTGGCCAATCAGGAACGGCCGTATTACAAAGCGCAATAAGACGTATTGCGTATTACGTATTGCGTAAAGGTCCTGCGCAATACGTAATACGCAATACGCAAGAGGGTACTATGACAGAAATCATATTCGGACTAGACATCGGCACAACAAAAGTATGTGCCCTGGTCGGTGAAGTGCGCGAAGGACAATTGCAAATCATCGGCCTGGGACTGGCTCCGGCGCGGGGAATGCGCAAAGGGATGGTCATTGACGTGACCGAAGCCTCCCTGGCCGTGGCAGAAGCAGTGGAGCAGGCGGAACATACCTCCGGCTACGACCTGTCTGAAGCGCTGGTGAGCATGGCCGGGGAGCATATTAGCTGCACCAACAACACCGGCATGGCGGCCATCGGCCGTAACGACAACGGTGTGACCGTCGAAGACATCGAACACGCCCTGAACATGGCCCAGGCCATCCCCATTCCCCACAACCGGCAAATTGTCCATCTGGTGCCGCGCCATTACGCCATTGACGAGCAGGAAGGCATCAGCAGCCCCATTGGGATGCACGGTTTCCGCCTGGAAGTGGAAACGCACATCGTCACGGCCGCCAAACCAGCCCTGATGAATTTGTCCCGCTGCACAGAAAATGTGGGTATCACGGTGCATGATTTTGTGATGAATGCCCTGGCTTCCGGCGAAGCGGTGCTGGACCCTAACGAAAAGGAGATGGGCGTCATCGTAGCCGACATTGGCGGCGGCACAACAGACATGGCCCTTTACTCCGAGGGCAAGGTGTGGCACACCAAAGTGTTCCCGGTCGGCGGCTACCACGTCACCAATGATATTGCCATCGGCCTGCGCGCACCCTACGAAGTGGCCGAGGAAATCAAAATTCAGTACGGAGACTGCCGGCCGCAAGAGATTGATCCCAATTTTGTCTTTACGGTAGAACCGTTTGGCGGGGAGAAAATTCAGGTGGGGCGGCAGGATTTGGCTTACGTGATTGAGGCGCGGATGGAGGAAATCTTCCAGCTTATTTTGCAAGAGGTGAAACGCTCCGGCTATGAGGGTTTGTTACCGGCGGGGATTGTGTTGACGGGGGGCAGCGCGCAGCTGCGGGGGATTACGGCCGTGGCCGAAAGCGTGATGAACGTGCCCGCCCGCACCGCC
>JAJRTP010000680.1 GCA_024278255.1 Chloroflexota bacterium
CCGACGAGACGTTTTTCTGCGCCCGCACCCGCCCCGCAATCAGGGCAAAACCGCCCAGGATCATCGTTAACGTCAGGGTAATACCGAGTTTTAACCATTGATTACGTGTCATTGTTTATGCCTCCCAAAAAATTATTGGCGATTCGTAACCGGCCGCGGCCCGGTCAGGAGATCGGCCAAAACAGTTGCCTCGCATCGCTTACTTAACGATCACCGGCAAAAACAAGGAATAGGAAACAACGCCGCCCAATGGGCTCATTTCGGAAGTATTGAGCGCTGCGTCTGTGGCGGTAAAGGCTGCTTCATCCTGAGTGACGCCGTAGGAACTCAAATCAAAAGTCCAGATACCGGTGATATTGTCAGCTACGACCCCGTCCAGGAAAGCGTAATACCCCGCCGTCTCCGAATAGCGATAAACGTTCACCACGCATCCGTTGCAGGCCGTTCCACTCATACTGACGGAACCGGCCGGCGAAGTGGTCACCGGGAAATTGAGCAAACCATTGGGGCCGGAATCGGTATCTCCGGGATCATTGGGCGTAAAGCCGTCGCCATTCAAATCAATGGGCGGGCCGCCATTATCATAAATCCGCATGGTCACGCCAATGTTGTTGCCGGCAGAAGCGCCGGCAACAGAAATACCTGCGCCCGTGTTGTCGCCCATGTATTGCGGAAAAATATTATTATTGCTACTGTTTTCGATGCGAATGCCATCAGCGCCGTTGCGGAAAATATGTGTTCCGGCTGCTATCAGCGTGTTATTGGCCTGGTACAGTGAAATACCGTTTATCCCGTTCGCGTACACCAACAGGCAGTCAAAACCGCTAACGTCTGTACAAGTAAAACCTGTGCCAATCAGCGTCTGGTTTGTATTCACGACGGCAATGCCGCCCACTGTGTTAGGCCGCCCCAAATTGCCCACAAGGGTGCGCCGGATCTCGTTTTGCCCGCCGGCGTCTAAGAGGTGGATGCCAAAAGTGTTGTTGAAAACAATGGTATTGGCGTTGGCCGCGTTTGCGCCGCCAATGATGTTCAACTGCGATGCGCCCCAGATGGCAATACCGCTGCCGCCGTTACCCCTGTCTGTGCTGCCATCCGGGAGCGCGCCAATAAAATTCCCCTGCACCAGATTGCTGTTGCTGCCGCCATCAATAACCACACCGTGCGACGTGTTGCCGCCAATGGCGTTCCCCTTGTCCGCAGTGGAGCCAATATAATTGGATACGGCTCCATTCGACAAGTAAACACCGTACTGGTTGCCGTCTGCACTCCCGTCTGCTTTCAGGCCGATATAGTTGCAAGCCACGTAATTATCCCGCGTCACCAGGCTGGTTGAGGTAACGCCGGAAATCCAAATGCCGGCTCTGCCATTGCCATAGATGTAATTGCGCCGCGCGGCGTCAAAGCTGCCAAACAGGGCGCAGCCAATCGTGTTGGCCCGGGCGCCATTGACCAAATAGATGCCGTCCGTGCCGTTGTTGTATATGTTGTTGCCATAGATATGCGTTCCCGAACTGTTGTCTATGGAAATACCGGTGAGTTCCTGAGCGTAAATGTCATTATTGCGAATGCGGTGATCGCCGCCGGCGCTGCCGCCACTGATGACAATACCGTGCGTGTTTGCAAAAATCCTGTTTTTTTGATCGGTTCCGGCATTGCCGCTGTCATTTTCGCCAACAACCGCATTGCTGCCTGCCGGGCTGATTCCGATAGACAAACAGCGGATTTCATTGCCGTAAACGTAAAGACGCACGCCGGACGGGGCCGGATTATCGGCCAGTAAGTGGATACCGGTGACGCCTCCCTGGTAAGTACCGCAGGTAATCGCGCCGTCCCAGTAATCGCCAATCAGGTTATCGTAGATTTTGATGTTCTCGGCCGCGCCCTTGATAATAATGAGGGCGCTGACTGTTGTGCTGCCGCCATATATGTCCAGGCCGGAAATCGAAACGTTATCGCCGCTGATGGTAAAAGCATTCGCTGCCCCATTGAGATCGATGTTGACGTCCTGCGATGGCCAGGCGGCAATCAGGGTGCCGGCGTCGGTCAATTCGGGCAATGGGCCGGTCAAGGTGATGGTACGGCCGCTGTCAAACAAGACAGAATCGTTGGCAGGAGAGGCGTTGGCTTTTTCAATGGCGCTGCGCAAGGTGCAGTCGTTGGCAGCGCTGGTGCAGGCCAGGCCGCCGGCGTCGTCGCTGCGGTCAACCGTGTAGATGGCCTGGGGCAGGCTGTAACCGGTTTGGACATTCAATAACAGGATAGTGATAATGACAGTCAGTAAAATTGTAATACGTTTCACGTTTCTCTCCTTATAAATAGCTGCTGTTTCCACATGAATAACGCGGATGGAATGCCAGGCAGTCGGAGCGCAGACCGCTGGCCGGGTCACCGATACAGTATTTTCCAACGGGGAGGGGGGCGGCAGATAAAGGGGGGGAAGATGTGGGAAGGGGCAGCGGCACGGCCGTTTGCGCCACGGAAACCAATCACAATGACGAGCAAGAAGATGATGACAATAAGGTACGCGCGCCTGTTTTTCATAGCAGGGCAGCGCGGAACGATCCAGCCAATACAACAAGATTTTTATATTCGTTCCAATACGCAGCCAAGTGCATCGTACCAGGCAAACGTCCTCTTAACGTCCTCTGGACGGTTTCAAGGCACAATAAGGTTCAGTTGGAAGGGGGTGAGAAATTCCAGCGAGGCGCGTAACTGCAACACAACCGGCTCGTCTGGCGGAACGGAAACGGTATAGGTCAATTTGCCGTCGAAGTTGGCGCAGGAACGCCGCCAGGGGTCTACGACGGCCAGATGCAGGCAGAAGAGGCGGATGTCTTCCGGGCTGTTGTCCATCACGTTCAGGCGCAGAGTGGCACGGCCGTCATCCGTCGTCTCCAGCCATTCTACCTGCGTTACCCGCGCCCCCGCGTAGCCGATTTCCAGGGGGAATTCTTCAGTCCAGACAGCGCCAGGTTGACGGCCGTTCCAATCCAGCGACAGCGTTACTTCCCGGTAGAGGGTATCCAGGTTAACGGTTAATGTGGCGGTTACGGCCGTAGCGTCGGCGGGAACAGCTTCCCACAAGTTGCGGCTCGTTTGCCGGATGCCTCCGGCAGCCGGGTCAATCGTCACCAGACCGCTCTCGCCGCCAATCGGCGGTATGGCGCGGCCCTGATCGTCCACGAGCGAGTCGGGAAAAGTGGGGTAAGTCAACGCCTGCTGCGGCGGAAAGGCGTTAGGATCCATCTGCCAGCGAGGATCAACCTGCTTGACAATCTCAAGGGTCGTGCCTGCCGGGGAAAAATCAGTGGCGCGCACAGTCATCGTCACGCCGTATTGGGCGTCTGAGGCCAGAGGCGGCGCGTTAAGTGGCTGCCCGGCAACCAGGGCGTGAAACTGGGGGAATATTGAACCGTCCATCACGCTAACCGGGTATTGGTCCAGGTCGCGGCTGTCCGGCGGGGCGGCAAAACGCAGGGTGTCGAGACGGCCGTTCAATTCCCACTTATTGCCGGAACACGGGTCGGTAAAACGCTGCGCCGCTTCATCCCAGGCCAGAAGGCAGTTTGGGGCCGCGCTGCCCGGCGCTTCGACGGGAAAAGCTATGAGTCGGCCGGCCGGCGTATTTACCAGCCAGAAAGAGAAGTTGTCCTTTTCGATGAGGTAAGGCATGTCGCTTGGCGGGTAGTCAACCAGTTGGAGAGGCGGCGACGGGTCTGTGACGGCCTCGTCTATCGTTGTACTTATCAATGGCTTAGGGGATGGCTGAGGAACGGCCGTAGGCGGGCTGGTTGGCGTGGGCAGGGGCGTGACTGTGGGTGGCTCGGATACGGCCGTCTTCGATTGAGCAATTTTATCTGGCGGAGAAGCACAAGCCGCTACAATTATCGTCAAGAGAAAAAAGGTTGCCGGTCGGATTAAACGCATCATCTCTACTCCCTGGGTAAACAAATCGAACCCAATTGTCTTGATAAAACGTGCCGGGTATCTTGTCACACCCGCACACTTTATCCGACAATTGGGTTCGGTAAACCAGGAGTTAACGATGATTTAATTTTTCAGGGAAATTACGACATAAACCGCTGGTGGTAATCCGGCGCGTAGGAGTCGAGGACGCGCATGTAGTTGGCTCGTTCAAAGGCGGCCGGTTCGGCTACGTTGATCTGGCTCATGCTACCGTGCAGTTGTTCCAACGACTCGTACTCATGCTCGGTCAGCCACGCTTCCACACCATTGCGCAGGATTTCCAGCCGTTTGATGCCATGCTTGAGCAGTTCCGAAGCCAACATGGTCACATTGGCCCCAGCCGCCACCCCTTTCAGCACGTCAGTCACGGTATGGACGCCAGTAGTCAGAGCCAGATCGGCCTCGATACGGCCGTACAACACAGCAATCCAGCGCAAAGGCAGCCGCATTTCCACCGAAGAACTCAACTGTAAATTCGGGACGACCGCCAGATTCTCCAGGTCAATATCCGGCTGGTAAAAACGGTTGAACAAGACCAACCCGTTGGCCCCTTCATCCGAGAGACGTTTGGCCATATTAGCCATCGCGCTGAAGTAAGGGCTGAGTTTCATGGCCACGGGGATGGATACGGCCGTTTTCACCTCCCGCAGCGCCTCCAGATATATCTCCACTACCTCAGCGCCCGTCATGTGCAAATCCGTCGGCAGATAATAGATATTCAACTCCAGGGCATCCGCCCCGGCCTGCTCAATATTCTTGGCATATTCAATCCACCAGCCAGCCGACACCCCATTCAAACTGGCAATAACCGGTATGTCCAACGCCTCTTTTGCCCGCTGCACATGCTCCAGATACACGTCCGGGCTGCGCAGATATTTTCCGGCGTCCGGGAAATAGTTCAGAGCTTCGGCAAAACTGTCCGTCCCCTGCAAGAGATGTTCATTCAACGTGTGGCTTTCATGTGTGATCTGCTCTTCAAACAACGAATACAGTACCACAGCCGCTGCCCCGGAATCTTCCATCGCCCGCAAATTCCCAATATCCTCGGTCAATGGCGAAGATGATGGCACCAGCGGGTTTTTCAAATTCATGCCCAGATAGGTTGTGCTTAAATCCATGATAGTTCTCCTCAAAGGGAATTGGGTAACCGGGAAATCGAGTCATTACCCAGTTACCCAATTACTCAATTACTTCTTTTGCCCATCCACATATTGATCAATCAACTCCCACCGGTTTTCCACATCATGTTTCGCCAAATCCAGCAGGCGGGCAGCGGCCGTCGGGTTACTTTGCTTCAAAATACTGAACCGGCCTTCCCGGTACATGTACTCTTCCAGCGGCATTTTCGGCGGGCGGCTGTCCAATTGGAAGGGGTTCTTACCCAAAGCCACCAGATCGTGATTGTAACGGTACAACGGCCAGAAACCGGAATCAACGGCCGCGTGTTGCTGCTGCAAGCCAAACTTCAGATCATAACCGTGAGCGATGCAATGACTGTAAGCAATGATCAGCGACGGGCCGTCATACGCCTCCGCTTCCAGGAAGGCGCGCACCGTCTGGGCATCTTTCGCCCCAAAAGCCACGCGGGCTACGTAGATATTCTCGTAGCTGATGGCAATCATCGCCAAATCTTTGGCCGGCAGCGGCTTACCGGCGGCAGCAAACTTGGCCACCGCTCCGCGCGGCGTTGCTTTGGACATCTGGCCGCCCGTGTTGGAATAGACGGCCGTGTCCATCACCAGCACATTGACATTCCGGCCCGACGCCAGCACATGATCCAAGCCGCCATAGCCAATGTCATACGCCCAGCCATCGCCGCCGACAATCCAGACATCCTTCTTTACGAATACATCCGCTACACCGAGCAGTTGGTTCAATTCCGGTTTGTAAGCGGCCAACCCCTCATCGCGGGTATCCAGAAGCGATTGCAGTTGTTCTTTCAAGGCCTGAACCCGGCCGCGCTGCTGCAATATCTCCGCTTCATTCGTCTGGTCGGCATACAAGACGCTGTCTGCCAGTTCCGGGCCAATAACATCCCGCAGGCGGCGCATCATCTGCGTGGCAGCTTCCAGACGTTGATCCAAAGCTACCCGCATTCCCAAACCGAACTCTGCATTGTCCTCGAACAAGGAGTTAGACCAGGCCGGGCCACGGCCGTCTGCATCCTGCGCCCAGGGAGTTGTGGGTAAATTACCGCCATAGATCGACGAGCAGCCGGTCGCATTGGCAATCAGGGAGCGGTCACCGAAGAGGCGGCTGAGTAAGCCCAGGTACGGCGTCTCACCACACCCCGGACAAGCCCCGGAAAACTCAAACGTGGGTTCCAAAAGCTGATTGTATTTCACCTGATTCAACGCGAGCATGGTGCGATTCACATCCGGCAGTTCCAGGAAGAAATTCCAATTCTCCCGCTCCTGTTCCCGCAGCGGCAGTTGCGGTTCCATATTAATCGCCTTGAATTTGGGCTGCCGCTTGTTCTTCACCGGGCAAACTTCCACACACAAACCGCAGCTTGTGCAATCTTCCCCGGCCACTTGCAACGAATAAGACATTCCCTTAAATTCCTTAAAGCGGGCTGGGGCTGATTTGAAGGTTGGCGGCGCATCTTCGGCCAATTCGACATCAAACACCTTCATGCGGATGACCTGATGCGGGCAAACGAGGGCGCACTTGCCGCACTGGATGCAAATATCCGGGTCCCACACAGGAATCTCAGTGGCAATATTGCGTTTTTCCCATTGAGTTGTGCCGGTAGGATACGTTCCATCCGGCGGCAGGGCGCTTACCGGCAGTTCATCACCCAACCCCTCAATCATGCGGGCTGTGACAGATTGAATAAATTCGGGAGCAGCCGGCGATACAATCGGCGGCCGTACATGATCACTGGTCACAGCATCCGGTACAGCAACCTCATACAAATGAGAGAGGGCGGCGTCTACGGCCGCGTAATTTTGCTCTACCACCGCTTTACCCCGTTTGCCATACGTCTTTTTGATGGCCTGTTTGATGGCGGTAATGGCTTCATCGGTGGGCAGGACGCCGCTCAGAGCAAAGAAACAGGTCTGCATAATGGTATTGATACGCCGCCCCATCTTGGTTTCGCGGGCCACCTGGTAGCCATCCACCACGTAGAATTTGAGCTTTTTGTCCAAAATAGTCTTTTGAATAGAGCGGGGCAATTTATCCCACACTTCATCCGGGCCGTAGGGCGTGTTGAGGAGGAAGGTAGCTCCCGGCGCGGCCATGCGCAGCACGTCATACCGATCCAGGAAAGTGAATTGGTGAACAGCCACAAAGCTGGCAGAATCAATCAGATAGGGCGCATGAATGGGATTTGGTCCAAAGCGCAGGTGGGAAACGGTGACAGACCCGGCTTTCTTGGAATCGTAGACAAAGTATCCCTGAGCATAGTTGGGCGTGTCTTCGCCAATAATTTTGATGGAGTTTTTGTTGGCCCCTACGGTGCCGTCGGATCCCAAACCGTAGAAAACGGCCTGCACCACGTCATCAGGCAAAATGTGAAAATCTTTGTCCCACGCCAGGCTGAGATGGGTCACGTCGTCGTTGATACCGATGGTGAAGTGGGGCTTGGGTTTGCTTTTACCCAGTTCGTCGTAGATGGCTTTGACCATAGCGGGGGTAAATTCTTTGGAGGAGAGGCCATAGCGTCCACCAATAATGCGGGGCACGGTGGCAAAGGGGGCGGTTCCGGCAGCGACGGCTTCGATGACGGCCGTAATCACATCCTGATACAACGGTTCGCCCGCCGATCCCGGCTCCTTCGTGCGATCCAGTCCGGCAATGGCCTTGACAGTCGGCGGCAATACATTCACAAAAGCGCTGACGTCAAAGGGGCGGTAGAGGCGGATAATGACCACACCGACCTTTTCGCCCCGTGCGGCCAGATATTCGGCCGTTTCCCTGACCGTTTCCGCGCCCGACCCCATCAACACAATCACCCGTTCCGCTTCCGGGTGTCCGGCATATTCAAAGATGCGATATTGACGGCC
>JAJRTP010000681.1 GCA_024278255.1 Chloroflexota bacterium
CGCTGGTTCTACCAAAACGAACCCAAATCTAACAAACGGAGGTACGCACAATGCAAGTAGAAACCGGAAAATTCACCCAAACTGATGCTTCGCGTTACGTGCGTACACCTGCCGCCGGTAAGCAGTAAGCGGTAATCAGTATTCAGTAAGCGATTAACTGAACACTGAAAACTGAATACTGGACACTAAAAAACGGCCGCAGGTGTGCTGCAAGCTTATGTTTATCTGAGCGCTCGCCTGTGGTTTTTTGTTGCCTAAATCCAGACAGCCGCAGGCCGTAACGCCCCGACCTGTGGCTTTTTTGATCCTCGCTGCCAGCCCTACATTGACTATGCCACGTTTAGAAGTTCAACTTCTCAGAGAAGTTGAACTTCTTGACCGAAAACAACGCTCATGCCACAGGTTGATTGTCATTTCCCAACCCATTTGTAATGAACAAAGGATGGAAAAGTGAAGATCAACACCCTGTCTGATGAATACGAAGAGTTTGAATTTATGGATCACGGCCGTACCGCCCATCGCAAGCGGCGCAAAGCGGCCCCTGACAAACAAAAAACGCAGCCCAACCACCTGACCGACATCCAGCACATGGACGACGGCATGACTAACTGGGTGCCCAGCTACGCCGCCTCCCTCGACCCGCGCCACCACGAGCGCTGGTGGGTCATCGAATCGGCCGGGCCGTTTTACCGCGACCAGATCATCACCGACCTGACCCATCTGGTGAAGGGCGGCAAGGAAGCCAACGTCTACCGCTGCGACGCTCATCCGGCCACCGGCCTGGAGTTTATCGCCGCCAAGCTGTACCGGCCGCGCATGTTGCGCCATCTGAAAAATGACGCTGTGTACAAAGCCGGCCGCCAATTGCGCGATGATTCGGGCAAACAGATCAAAGGCCGCCGCGTTAAACTGGCGCTGCGCAAAAAGACCACCTTTGGTAAATCGGTGGACATTCAGTGGTGGATTGGCAATGAGTACCGCACCCAAACCCTGCTTTACGAAGTCGGCGCCGATGTGCCCCAGCCGGTGGCCCATCAAGGCAACGTTATCCTCATGGCCTTTATCGGCAACGAATACGGCCCCGCGCCCCTGTTGAGCGAAATCAGGCTGGAAGCAGACGAAGCGCACGCCTTGTTCCGCCGGGTCATGGATAATGTGGCCCTCATGCTGGATCATCACCTGGTTCACGGCGACCTGTCCGCTTACAACATTCTTTACTGGGAAGGCGACATCACCCTGATTGATTTTCCCCAGATGGTGGAAGCACGGCACAATCCGCACGCTTTTGAGCTGCTGAAGCGGGACATTACCCGTGTGTGTGATTACTTCGGCCGTTTTGGGGTGACGGCCGATCCGGTTGACCTGACGCTGGATTTGTGGCGGCCGTATATGGGCCGGGATTGGTAAGTAGGACGATTTTGTAAATCGTCTCCGGGGCGATTTACAAAATCGCCCTACAAGAGGATAAAAATCATGGACAGCTTAACCACAGAACGCTTAATCTTGCGCAAGTTCACCGGCACGGATTGGCGCGCCGTACACGAAATTTTCAGTCACCAGGACGTGGCTCGTTACACCTACGCCATGGATGCTGCGCAAAGCCGCGATTGGGTAACGCGCCGGATCAAACAACAATACCGCAAGTCAAAAACGGCCGTCAGTTGGGCAATTACCCTGCGCGAACAAGAACGGTTAATCGGTTACATAGAACTCGCGCCGCCCCTGAACATCGGCCGCGTTTGCGTGCCGGGCGAACTGGCGTTGGAATACGCCCTGCATCGCTCATTTTGGGGGCGCGGCTATATGACCGAAGCGGCGCGTGAGATGATTGACTTTGCTTTTGAGACGCTCCAGGTTCCGCAACTGGCAGCCACTTGCGAGACATCCAACATTGCCTCCGCGCAGGTTTTGGAGAAGGCGGGCCTGGTTTACGCCGCCACTTTTGAGAAACTGGAACCCGGTTTTGTGGAGGTTCCGCATCACCGGTATGAAATAGACAAGGCACGTTATGAAACGGAGGCGGGGCATGGCTCGTTCCTCGATTAGTTTGCTGCGGGTTTATTTACGGCCGTGTCCCCTAATTACCATCCCAACCGGCCAGACGAGCCATCAACACCCAATACGCCTTAGCCACCCGGATTTTCCCGGCGGATACAGTACCCAGATGGCCGCCATCCACCTCCGTAGTGTAATGCGGGCAGATGGCCGGAATGTTTTGCCCATCATTCGGGTAATTTTCCGAATTGGTACCAAAGCTGTAAGCCACGCCATCCCGATTATCATAACACGGCGTGCCATCCGGCTGGTGCGACAAAATGTCAGCCACGTCAAAGAGAACTTTATCGTTATTAATCGCGTAAAGCCGCATCTGGTCATTAAAGGTAGTAGCTACGTCCGTCCCGATGCCGCGGGAAAGGCTGGTTGTCCAATAGATGAATACCTTGCCGGGGTGCGCCGCTTCGTAGGCTTCAAGATCATACACGTCGCTGCGGGTGGGGTTATTAGAGAAAAAACCGCCGGGACTATCGGCAATGGTCGAACTATCGTCTACGGAAAGGTAACTGAATTGGAAAGAAACGACGTCATACTGGTTAATAATTTGATCCATGCGGCCCATAAAGCAATCAACCTTGTCATACCATTCGCTGCACCCACTCGGCCAATATTCAAAATCCCAATTGGAACGGTTATACCCGCCGGGGCGGTTCCAGTTCAATTCTGCGATGGGATCAACAAAATAGGAGGGTGTGCCGCCGTGTTCCGAGCGCACGCAGCGGCTGGGTGCATCTTCATCCGTCGGATAACTTAAACAGGTTAAACCATCGTCAATATTGCCGCCAACAGAACGATCCATAAAGAACATGTCAATATTTTCCGCCGCCGTGATGTACTGGTCTGGTATTTGGTCAAACAAGGCGACGGAATTATGGTCTATGTAAATCATGCCTGCCGGGGGCTGGATGCCCTGCGCGGGTTTTGTAACGAGAGGCAAATAGGTAAAATAGTCAACGGCAGGTGTGGCAAAGACCGACCTGGTAAAAAATGAGGGTTTTGCTATGGTGTAAACGGCCGTTCCCACTACAATAAATCCGAGTAAAATAAAAACAAGATTGGACAACTTTTTCTTCATACTTTTCTGTACCGCCTTTTTGAGTTTGAGTGCTGCAACGCGGATAAGGGTAAACAAATCACACGTATAAATCAAGGAGAACCATGGACAAGTTAGCAACGTATAATAAAAGCAGATGGGAAGCATTGGCTCAGGCGGGGGTAGCATACTCACGGCCGTTCCGCAATCTCACCCCACAAACAGCCCGGGAATACCTGGCTGACCGGTTAGCTTTCAGCCCGTACAAACTGGGGGATGTGGCCGGGAAAGATGTGTTGTGTTTAGCCAGCGGGGGCGGCCAGCAAACGGCCGTATTCGGCATTTTGGGCGCCAACGTGACTGTGTTCGATTTAAGTGAAACCCAACTGGCGCGGGATGGGGAAACGGCCGTTCATTACGGCTACGCTCTGACCAGCCTGCAAGGCGACATGCGCGACCTGAGCTGCTTTGCCGACGACAGTTTCGACATCATTTGGCATCCTTACTCCATCAACTTTGTACCAGATGCCGCCCTGGTTATTCAGGCAGTCAGCCGCATTATCCGCCCCGGTGGTTTTTACTACCTGCAATTCAGCAATCCGTATTGGAGCATGGATGAAGACGACTGGCTGCCGCAAGGCTACCCCCTTAAACAACCCTACATCAACGGCCGTCAGTTAACATACGCCGATCCCCATTGGGAATTTGAGGACGATGCGGGGCAAAATCAGCGCATCGAAGGGCCGCACGAATTTCTGCATACCTGGAGCGCCATCGTCAACGCCCTCACCCAATCCGGCTTTATTATTCTGGGGCTGCGGGAATGGCCGGCAGGGGACAATCGGGCCAAGCCGGGTTCGTGGGAGCATATGAACAGCATCCTGCCCCCCTTTGTCACCATTGGCGCAGTTTACCGGCCGGAGGTTTTGGGCCTATAATAGGCTTCCCCTGCATCGAGGCCATTGTGGAGGCTTCAGCCAACTTGCTGCGCAAGGTGGGATTTACAGAGGAAGGGTTTTTACGGGAGCGGTTTTATGATAACGGCCGTTTCGTAGACGACTGGTTTTTCTCTATCCTGGCCCATGAATTTCCGGAGCGTTTTTTCAGCGTGTAGTGGTAGAGGCAGACGGGCAGTATCGTTTTAACATGACCGTTCATCCAGATGACGAACGGCGCGGTATTGATACGGCCGTTTACGGGCAAATACTCACCTGAAACTGCAACAAGGGTCTGGTATTTTACGTATATTTAGTAAAAGTTTGTTGAGCA
>JAJRTP010000682.1 GCA_024278255.1 Chloroflexota bacterium
AAATTGGTTGATCATGGCTTTGCGTAAGTACTGCTTTTCAATTTGCTTGTACAAGGCCAGGATAAGTGAGGAGGTATACGCTTCACGCGCCAACCGGTTTTCGGCAATGATGCCTGGCGCGGCCAGGTATTGCTCAAAGATTTCCAGTACGCCTGAATGACCAGTAGCCAGGTGCACTTCAATGGTCGGCATGGGCTGCCACTGTCGATCTACCCGGCCTAATGCTTGATGGAAAACGGCTATCTGGTTCAATAGGTAGTCTGTAGTGGCTTTGTATTGGGTGTTGACATTGGAAATATTGAGTTCGCGCAGGGCGGTAATGAATTGACTTTCGGAAATCTGGAAGTTGTGGTACAGCTTCCAAACCTGCCAGATGAACATTTTTTCTTTGTCAATGCCATCATTGCCGCCGTTTGATCCACGGAAATAGAAGTGGGGCGCTTCCAGCAGGTGGATGCCTTCCAGGTCACGGCCGTTTCCTTCCCTCCTATCATCCCCATAAGCAAACCATTTCAAATTGACGCCATTGGAAGCGGTCGGATAGGTTGTGACCACGACTAACGGTGTGTTTGACTGGGCTTGGTAGAAAGATTGATCACCCATTTCCCGCCCTTTAGCCGCATCGAGGAAGATGACTTGACACGGCCGTCCTTCGATTTCCACCATATACTCACGTGAACGGCCGTTTGCCAACCCGGAAATGTGTAGATGCTGACGAATAGCGGCAAAAAATGATTCGGGTAGCCCGTTGTCAGACCGAAACAGCTTTTCGATGAACGTGAATGAGTTTAGAAAAACGAGATGTGCCTGATTGTCGCTTTCCTGCGTGATCCAGCGCACTGTTTCCAGGAACCGACTGACGGCTTGTTGGCGATAGGTAACGGCCGTTTTGCCTGCTCCCTCTTCCTCTTCCCGATTAAAAAACTGCTCTTGTTCCAGTTGGTTGAGGGCATAGGCAAGCGCGTGGGAGTTAGGCAGTTCATCAGCCGTGTTTAGTTTTATAGCATAAGTACGTTTTGCTTCTTTCTGCCGCTTCAACTCAGCAACCAGCGCGGTATCTTCGTTGTCAATGGGCAAGTAACGGCCGTGTTGCTCCAGCCAATTCATATCAAAAGATTGAACGTAACGTTTAATGTCCCCGGTAGCAGAGAGGGCAAACACCAAATTGGCGTTGCTTAACCGCCAAAGCAGATATTCCGGCGTCACCGTCAGTTTCTTTTGCTCGATACGGATTTCATCCGGCGTAGTGAAATAAGCGCCGCGCACCAACCGGAAAAAGCTGTAACCTTGATAATAGATGCTGTCGGCAATGGCTGGATCGTGACGTTCGGTAGCCAGGCGAGACGGCCGTCGGTAAAAACCGTAATCGCTGATGATTTCTTTATACCGCCCCGGCATGTTGTCATTCTTCTGGTCGTAGCACTGCTCAATCCAACTATGCCATTCCGGCGTTAGCTCATCGGCCCACAACTCAGAGAAGAAATCGAGGATAGCGTTAGCCGTCTGCGTGATAATCGTCATCAACGGCCGGGCGCGCTGTGTATCATCTCCCGACCGTCGCACTACTTCCCAAACGCGCTCCCGTTCCCGCAGGTAGAAGGGATTGGTCATGATTTGTACGCCGGATTGAAAAACAGAGAGGTGATTGCTGGGAAACTCTCCTTCACGCAGGGCGAAGTGGCGAATTTGGGGAAAGTGAAAGCCCTCTTTCTCGCAATCGGTTTGGAGTTTGTTGATGATCGCCTGCGCTCGCTGCTTGGCTTTGATCTGTCGCTCTGTATCGCCGGGAGCTGGGTCAAGATGCCCCAACTGCTGCTGCCGCGTCATCTCTTCGTAGAACAGCCGCACAAACTCAAAGCTGTTCTGGATTTCCGGGCTGCGGCAGAGGAAGCTCAACATCTCTTTTTCTTGCATGTCGAATTCATCAAGAAAGATGATGTTGTCTTCCAGAGAGAGGAGGCGTTCGTTAACACGGCCGTTGAAAAATCCATACAGCAGCTTCTGCACCGTTACCAACAGTACCGGCCGCGCCGGATTGAACAAAAATTCTATGTAAGGAAACAGCATCCAGATGCCGGGATCGCGCATCAGATGGCTATGCGCTTCTTCTGGAAGCTCTTTATGCGCCAAGCCAGTCTTGAACAAACGCAAAAGTTGGCTGCATCGTTCCCGAAACGCCAGCCGTTGTTGTTCATAGGCCGAATAAAAACCGCTGGCTTGCAACCGTTGCAGGTTTTCTTGTTCCTGACGCAGGTTTTCAATCTGCTTTTCAATCGCTGTGCGCGAACTTTCGGCCAGTTTGAAGAAGTGATAACCCTCTAACCGGCGCAAAAACGCCCCCTTCTCCCGCCATTTGAGGAATGTGTTCACGACCTCCTCATCGTTTTTTAGGTAAACGAAAGGGATGTCGGCTTCTTGCAGTGCGTCTGCCATTTCCTGGATGAGCAGGTGGCGGTGTGCAGTGTAAATACAGCGTTTCTCAATTTGCTGCGTGCGCAGGCGGGCGATGACGCTGGGAATGGCGCTGGTCTTACCCATGCCGGTTGGCCCGACAACGAGCTTGAGTCCGCCAAAGCTGTCATCTTGCAACTGCTGGGTAATGACGCGCTGATAATAGGGTTGATATGATGGGCTGTGCGGCTCCGGTTGATGTCCATTGGCCGCGACTGGTTGTGGCGCTTGGACAAGTGTGTCGTTCATACGATTATTCTGCTTCCTCCCAATGCCAAAAATGGTAAATGTAAATGAGACCTTTCTCGGATATTTCATATTCGCGCCGGATGAGACGTTGGTCAAAGAGTCGTTTGAGGCGGTTATTGGCGCTGTTCAGGGCTAGGCCCTTCTCTTCCGCCAGTTCCGGGGCCGTGAGCGACGGCCGTTTCGCCAACATCTCCAGCGCCTCCCGCAAACTGTCTTCCAAATGCCCCACGACCTCCCATTGCCCTTCAGGAGCAATCGCCAGAAACGCCAGCTTTAGTCGCTGCAAACGAATCGCGGCATTGATGTTGTCAATAGAGTCTTGGGTCAACCCTTCGAGCAAAAGACGGCGACGGCCGTACTGCCCAGCCACAATCGCCTGTCCCAGACGGATAATCGTTTCATCGGCAAACGAAACATCCATTACCTGTCCCGGCGGGAATTGCAAAATGAGCGACCCTTCCTCCGGCACAGCTTGCAGCGCCTCGGCCAGCCGGGTAAATGCCAGTTCCCCCTTGTCGCGGGTGACAAAAAAACGGGGCGGTAATTCTAATTCAGTTGCCAATTGGCTCATATCAAATTGTGTCATATGCTACTCTTCATGCGCTTAATATGTTAATTCATTATTTAATAATGATTATTCACTTAAATTGTGTGAACTCATATCAAAAAATATAACACAGCTTTTGTGCTGTGTCAATCCCGTAATGGGGCGCGAAATTCCACCACAACTTGCGTGCCGGGCATAGGGGCCAAATCAGTAGAAATGTAATGGTGATTCGGCCCATAACTGCGAATAGCGGCCGTTTCTGACCGCAGCCACACATACCCCCCTTCTTTTGCCACCGTCTCTTCCACTGTGCGCAAGCCCAGGCCGCCTCGACCAGATTGACGGGAGGTGCTTCCCGCCATCGCTGCCTGAATATAGTTGAGCGGATCGTCGCCTAATTCTGGATGTTTTGCTGCCAGACTGCCACGAATTCCCCGTCCCAAATCGCCGGCCGCCAAAACTACGTCCACTTCACCCCGTGAAATGTATTGATACCGTTGGATCATTACAAACCCATATGGGTCGCCGCTGTGTTGGTAAATGTTGCTGCACAACTCACTGATGACTTTGAGCAGGCTGCCCAGATTGGGCAGTCGCAGCCAATGGCTAAAAATTGCTTCCGCTCTTTCCATCACCAACGCCACGTCACCGGCATGGACAATCGGCGTTAATTCCAGTAAATTGGCTGTGCGCGGATTACGGTCCCATTTTTGTTCCGGCAAGTCACCGTCCAACACTAGCCATTCACTGGCCACTGCAAACAGATTGACCCGTTCCAGATATGCCAGTAAATCGTCGTCGAGATTGATTAGGCGAACAGGATGACCAGATTGTTCGGCAATGTGCCGTGCCGTTAGCGCCAGCGTCATAACTCCCATCGGTTTAACAAAACCGGTATCGTTTAAATCCAGAGTAACCTGGTCGCTGATATTAGCTGGCAACAGCCGAAACAGGTTGTCGGTTTTTTGCACATCAGAGCCGAACTGTTCCGGGGTTAATTTGGGCATGAAACCACTCTCTTGCGAATTTTAAGCGAATGATTGAACTCCGATATAGCAAACCAGTTGTTCAAGGCTGGTTAATTTCGGCTGTTGCAGGTAGAAATGTCGGTGGTCGTATACTTTGGGGCGCGCCAACTTGCCTTGTTGTGTTCTGATTTGCAGCGTCGATTGTAACGCCTTAAATGCTTGCAACGGCCGTAACACAAACTCCTGCAATTCCGCCACCGATTGATCATAATCTGCCAGCAAGTAAGCTTCAAAGGGTACGGCCGTTTCCTCTTCATCTTGCGCCAGTTCCACCAGCCGGGCATTGATCCGGTTGCGGTAGCCGTCCTTGCCCCATACCAGCTTCCAGGCATTCGTTGTGTGTTTCAACAGCATGTCATAGCAGTTACGGATGAGCAGCCAGTCATCAGCCAAAATCGTTGGGTTGGCGCGGTACTTTTCTTCAGCCCAACTGTTCACAAAATCCAAAAGTGTCAGGAACGCATTGAAGATCAGGACAAAATTACCGATTTTGTCCGGCTGAAGCTCGTCCACATGCTTTTTCATCTTACCCAGCAGCCGGGTCAAACAGGCATCATAAGCGGCCAACACGTTGTCGGAAAAGAATTTGCTGTGATGCAGCGGCAGCGCCCCAATGATATTGCCCTTCGACTTGATATTGCGTGGCCCCTGCGCTAAACGCGGCGGCAGCAATAAATCGAGGGGAATATCGAACCGTTGCAAAAATTGCAACAGTTCCCGCTCATCGCCATTAGCTGCAATCTCTTCCAGCACCGTAAACAGTTCAGATGGATCACTGTATATGCGGCGCAGTTGACGGCCGTATCTATCTCCAATGCGTTCATCCCAATCAATCACCCAAACCAGATTCGTTTCGCATTCTCGCCCTTGCGCATCGACCCCA
>JAJRTP010000683.1 GCA_024278255.1 Chloroflexota bacterium
AAGTATGAGCGCGACCCAGATTTGTTGGAAAAGTACGAAACGGATGTGTTGCCTGCACTATCCGTTGCCAATGTACGTGAATTGTTGCGGGCAACTATGCCTTTGCCACAGTTGTCACCGCAACAAGCGGCCGAGTTAATTCTTGAGTTTTGCGATTAAGCGGGCAAAAATGCCCATCGCACATTAACAAACGAACAGAGACAGCACAACAAGCCAGCCAAGTCGGAGTATTTGCCATGAGACTTGCCCGGTAACAACAAGAGTGACCGACTTGCAGCTATCAAGCCAGTAATTGTTGGAGGATAGAATCCGGGTCAGAACCCTCCTCAGTTTGTCGGGCAATCCAACGAACCAGATAACCCAACAACTCGTCAGCAACCGCACGACACCGTTGACCAGTTGATTGAAACTGACCACGCACCGCCCAACGTGAGCGTCCTGGTGGGCCTTGGTCGCTGAGAAGAGAGTACGCTACGAAAGAAAGATACCAATGTCGTTTGATAGCTCGCCAACGACGTAGCTGATAATCTTCAAAGCCCAGGTTCCCCTTGACGTCCTCATTGAACGTTTCAGTAGGCCAGCGGTCAAGATAGGTGGTTAAAATACGCTTTCGTTCCCAATCCTTGCGATTGGTAGCGTAGAAATCAGGTATTTTATCCAATTGTACTTGGTCTTCATAAGAAGCTACCAGGCGAATACGCTGCCGTTGCAAGCATTTCATGGGCAACACTTTGGTAAAAGCCCAGAATAGATGCGTCCCTATTCGGTAAGGCCGGTAAGCTTCAACTGGAATAGTCTGAATGAATTCCTGTGCTTGCACCCATCTACCTCGGTAGAGTAGCAAGCGGTCTTTAGGGCAAGCTCCAATCCAATCTTTGCCTACAGCTTGAATGGCAGCAACCAGAGGAGAACGCAGGAACCAGCTATCAAAAAGAACGACAGTGAAGGGAATCTCCCATTCAATTGCTTCTCGTACCAACTGGCTTCCCAACACCGTCTTGGAGCGATAGGTTTTCTGGCGATAATGTTGGCTAAGCAGTGTTGCTAAATATTGTCGATTGTTTTTCAGCGTGGGAGTGGCGACCCAAGTTTGTGCCATTTTTTGCCGCAGTCGCTTTTCATACGTTTGATTGTACTGGAGGTACAAACGTAAATTAACTGGGAATTGGTCGCTTCGATTCACATAGTAACTGGTCACAACGTTATGCGCCCATACATTATGCCCCACACTATGATCACGCAGATAAGCAAGCGCATCCATCGAACAATGGGTATGATGAGCCATTGTGTCATCCAAAATCAAACGTCCCGCTTGCTCACTGATAGGGCGTCGATGCAGACGTTCTAACTCAAGCTGAACCCGTTTACGATTTAGCTCATCCTCATCCCAATTAGCCTGTGTGACGAACTTATTTAGTGAACTCTGATCGTTTTTGTTAAGGAACAAAGCGTTGATAGCTGTAACAGTAGCTTTGTCCCCAGCTATTAACCCTGTAACGTATTCACAGAAGTGTTTTTTCTGTTCCTCGGTAGCAAATACTGAGGCAAAATGCGACAAATTATTAACAACAATATTGGGAAACTGAACGATAGGTAAGCGCATGAGTCACTCCTTTTCATCAGGATATGATTATTGTACGCTAATTTCCCCTATTTTTTCGTTCCCATCGCAAAACTCAAGTATTTCATTCGTTCGTCTTGGGTCAACGTTAGCCAGAGCAGCCGGAGAGCTATATTTTGAGAATAATATTCGCCTGGTGGTGCGAGAGCGCATTTTATATCATCGTTTGCCGATAATTTTGGATTGGTACGGATATGAAGTTTATCGGGGAGAAGAAAAACTTTACTGGTATGATCCTCAGCCTCATCCAAATGACGAAACATTGCAAAGCACATCTCCTCATCATAAGCACATTCCCCCTGATATGAAGCATAATCGCATTCCAGCAGCGAATATGAGTTTTTCTCAGCCTAATTTACCTGCACTCATCAGCGAGATCGAGTCTCTATAAGAACTGGTCGTCTCATAGCAGATATTGGCAAGTTGAAGTTTGGTGCGGCCAAATTTGCGTTATATTTTTGTTGATGCAGACGGCCGTACCTCCCCCATGAAAATATCCTACCGAAAGTTAACTGCCAGTGATGCAGCGCAGTACAGAGCAATCAGGTTAGAAAGCCTCAAAGCGCATCCCGAAAGTTTCGGTTCTACCTTTGTCGAACAAAGCCAGTTGCCCAAACTGATGTTTGAAAAGGCGTTGCCACAGCCGGTGGACGCCAGATTTGTCATCGGGGCGTTTGATCACGATGATCTGATAGGTATTTGTGGTTTTATTCCTTTTGTACCGGGTGATGACTCTGATTTACCGCATACCGGTACGCTCATTCAGATGTATGTCAGGGCGGCGTACAGTGGCCGAAGAATTGGTCTGGGTTTGGTCAACTATGTCATTCAGGCAGCCTGTAAAATCCCCGACATTGAACAGATATTCCTGGAAGTCAGGGAAGGTAACATGAGCGCTATTCGTGTTTACGAACAGGCTGGTTTTCAGGTGGTTAACGATGTGGGACAGGGAACAGATGTGCAAAATAACAACGTCCGCCAGATGATAAAAAGCTGTTAATTTGCCCGTGTAAAGTACGATACATAGTTTAAGCAAACATTTGTTCCAATAGAGGGGCGCATGGTATATTATGGGGGTTAACTAATGTGAGAACTTCGGCAACGGGACAAAAATTATGAGAAGGATGCCCCAACCCATTCCCTACCAGGGAAGCAAACGAAATATCGCCGGGCAGATATTGTCTGTTTTTCCGGCCGGCGTGGGGACACTCATTGAACCGTTTGCCGGTTCCGCCGCTGTTTCTGTGGCTGCCGCGTATGGGCAAAAGGCTGAAAAGTTTTACCTGAATGACCTGAACAAGCCTTTGATGGATTTGCTGGCAATGATCATCAATGAGCCGCAGGAAATTGCCGACAGGTATGAACGGCTATGGCAGGCCCAAATTGGCCGGGAAAGAGCGTATTACAATTTTGTGCGGGACGAGTTTAACCGGACGCGCCGGCCGGATTACCTGCTCTATCTGTTGGCCCGTTGTGTGAAAGCGTCGGTCAGATATAATGCCAACGGCGACTTTAACCAAAGCCCGGACAACAGGCGCAAAGGGCGACGGCCGTCAAGTATGCGTCAGGAGATTCTGGGCGTTTCCCGGCTTTTGCAAGGCAAAACGGTAGTCGCCAGCGGGGATTACAGAGAGGTCTTGAGCGTCATCTCCAGTGACGATTTGGTATATATGGACCCTCCCTATCAGGGAACGTCACAAAACAAAGACCCGCGTTATTACAGCGGCCTTCATCCCGGCGAATTGGTTGAGTTTCTGGAGGAGTTGAACCGGCGGCAGGTCATGTTTATCCTTAGCTATGACGGCCGTACCGGAACCAAAACGTATGGCGCAGCGCTGCCGTCAAGCTTGAATTTGCGCAGAATGGAAATTCACGCCGGCCGTTCCAGCCAGTCCACTCTTTTGGGTAAAAGCGTGCAGACTTACGAATCTTTATATTTATCCCCGGCTCTTATGCGGCGATTGGGTGTTGAGGGCAACGGCCGTATAGTGGAATGGGTATCCGGCAGTGGTTTATCTGATGATATGCGCCCCAGGCAACTGGAACTTGATATTGTATGACCGGCCAGGAAGAATTGCCTGAAGCATTCTTAAAAAAGCTGCAATCCGTCACCGGCAAGTGGGCCAGAATTGTCGTTGATCACATTATACCGCTTTGGCAGTTTGGCAGATGTCCGGGAAGGAATGTTTGGCGGTCGGATAGCGCTGCCAAAGGCGTTGAAAGACGAAAAGCAGGTTATCAGAGAACATTTTGAATAACTGTTGTTAGATTGGTTCAATCTCCGAGATTGAACCAATCTTTTTAGGGCAGCGCGCCGGGGTTGGGGAAGGGCCAGTCACGGAAATCGGCCGTACAGTCATCTGTATCCCGCCAGGAGGGGTAGCGTTCCAGGCTGTGGTTGCTGGCAGTGACCAGGGCGCAGGATGTCTGCCCGGCAATCTGGCCGCTGCCGTAAGCGATAGCGTCCACAATCTGGTCGGCCGGATTGCGCAAAATCACCTCATCCCCGCCGTTAGCCAGTTGCAGCAAGGCATTCGGATCGCCCCACGCCGGATCGTCAATCATATCCGGCACGGCGCCATCCGTGGAGAGAATCTCAAAATCCGGGTTGACGCCAAATTCGGCTTTGAAGGCAGTCGCGGCCGTGGCTACAACCAACGTGCCGCCGGGAGCAATGCTGGTTCCGGCCGGGAAGCGGCGCGTATCCTCAAAATCGGCGCGGTTGACGGCGTCGCCCAGGGCGTAATTGCTCAGGTCAATCGGCTGCCCGGTGGGGTTGGTCAGTTCGATAAATTCGGCATCATCCGGGCCAAACGGGTCGTACAGCACTTCGCTGATGAGGATGTAACGGGCCGGCGGTACGTAATTTTTGAGGACGAGCGGCAGGTGGATTTCATAGCCCCAATCAGACCCGAACAGGTCGGCCAGCAGGGCATAGGCATCGTCAGACTGCACTTGCAGGGCCAACTCCCGGTTGCCTTTGCTGGATTGTTCTGTGCCGTTGATGCTGCCCACGTGGATGTACCCTTTGCCGCCAATTTGCGCCAATACCATTTTGTTGTGGATGCCCAGACCGCTGGGATTGGCGGTGCGGCAGGCCAGGGACAGGTTTTCATTCAGGGCAATTTGATTGACATAAGCGCATGTGGCCGTATTGCCAATAACGCTGTTAGGATTGTCAAAGTAGCTGTCGAGGAGAATACGCACGTTGACTCCACGCCGGGCGGCAGCAATGTACGCTTCTAGGCGGGGATTGGGGTCGTCGGTGGGATTGCTGCCCCAGTACGGCCGTTCCCCCAACTGCTCCACCCAGACAAAATCACCC
>JAJRTP010000684.1 GCA_024278255.1 Chloroflexota bacterium
AGACCCCGTTTGACTCTTCCAGACCTTTTTCCGGCGTAAAAATCCGGGTGAGTCCGGCAAAATCAATGGCGCAGAAAGCCAGCGCCAAAATCCCGGCCCAGCGGATGCCGATGAAGTTGGCCTCGCCCAACAAATTGGCTAAGGCAAAGCGCGTCGTGTCAAAGTTGAACAACTCAAACGCAACCAGGGCCACACCCAAAATAAGCCCAATTGCCATTTTCAGCGAGACGGGTGAATTGGTAAATGGTTGGCTTGAAGGGGTTACGGCCGTATTCTTTTTCGTCTGAATCCTGTTATGCTCCATGTGCATCTCCCCGGCAGCACCACTGTAGGACAATTTTCAAAATTGTTCTACAAAAACAGTGTCTTGATCAGCTTTTTCCCTGTTCGCTCTTCATTTTCATTACCCGTGTCGGCTGTTTTGAGGAGGTGGAGTTGGTGAGGGTCGCTACTCACCAACTCCACAAAGGGGGGAGGGAAGAGGGTATGAAGAAGAGGGAAAAGGGTTACGTATGTCCACTAAATATATTAGCACAGATGTTCTATTTTGTCAATGGTGATTTTGCCATTCAATGAGCGCCGCAGCCACCCAGGTTGGGGCGGGCGTTTTATAAAGTTCCGCCGCATCACTGTACGTTAAATCCACGATTTGCCCTTCCAGAGGGCCACGCAGGTAATAAAAAAGTTGTCCGGCATCCCGCGCGTCACTTTTGGCCGTGACGCAGTGCTGGTTGTACCCCCAGTAATCCCCGGCTTCCAATAGATGAATCCCTTCATTGATGCGCCGCCGGGCTAAATCCAGGCCGCCAGCCTCCGGGAACAAGGAAGCTTCCAGAGAATCGCCGTAGCCGATGCCGTGATGGAAGGGGTCTGCTGTGGAGACGATGACACACTCTTCGGCCAGCCGGGCCACCTCCTCGATACCTGGCAGCCGCTCCGGTTTCCCGCCAGCCAGATAGGGGTAGCGTTCAATGAGTTCCGGCCCCTTGATGCCCCGCCTTTTTGTTTCGGCGTCCCAGAAGTGACGAAAGCTCATCAGGGCGTGGTCGCCTTGCCATTCGCTACGGCCGTTTAACCCCGGCCCCTGAATTCCCCAAAACGGCCACTCTGCCGGATCACCGCCATTGGCTACGGCAATGCGGACCGCCTCCATCTCGTCTGTAAAAGCGTGCAAAACACTGATAACCAGCACCCGATCCGCCCCGCTGTCCAGACAGGCGTGAACGGCCGTGGCAATCTGATACCCACAATCCTGCACCCCGGCATGGGGAAATACAACCACGCCACCCTGCGCCAGCGTCCCGGACAAATCCCACTGCCGCGCCTTCTCCAATAATTGCAGCGTTCCCGCCTCCCCCAAAGCTTCATGCTCGGCGCAATACAATTCGTGGATGTCTTTCTGCAATTGAATCCGATCCAGTTTTTCTTCAGCCATTGTCAACGCTCCTAATCACAAATGCCGTCTGCCGCCAATTCTGGCAGCACTTTGGGCCAAATCCCATACGCCGTATTCTATCATCTAGTCCAGATTCTAACCGAAAGCACAGACAATTCCGGGCAAAACCGCATATAATCCCTTGTTGGATTATAAATCCCTTGTCGGATTATAAATCCCCTGGCAGGTTTGGGAATGGATACACGGATGGAAAGGATTAGACGGATTTTTACGGATAAACAGAAAGGAATAGTCAGGTTATTGTTTGCCGCTGTCTCCCTGTTGGTCGTAACGGGCTGCTCGGTTCTGGAAGCGCCGGAAATACCGCCGACGCCTACTTTGCTGCCCACGGCCGTACCCTGGCAGCTCAACCAATCCGGCCCCGTCGGCACCGTGGTAGACCCGGTCAGCGATGTGGTACCGGCCGTTGACCCTCTCATCGAAAATCTGGTCAACGCCGTCTCCCAGCAGCAGTTGACAGCTTACGTACAGACCTTGCAAAACTTTGGCACGCGCAATTCTTTCAGCCCTACAGATGATCCCAATTTTGGCATTGGTGCGGCGCGGGAGTGGATTTATGACGAATTTACCCGGGTGGGAAACGGCCGTCTCCAGGTAGAACGCCAACCCTTCCCCCTGGTTTACGGCAACGTTTCCGCCGAGCAGATGAACATCATTGCCACCCTGCCCGGCAAGGTGGACAACAACCAGGCCATCGTTATCACGGCCCATTACGACAACCGGCCGCCTGATGCCGCTGACGGCGAAACCCTGGCCCCCGGCGCCAACGACAACGCCTCCGGCGTCGCCCTGTTGCTGGAATCCGCCCGCCTCCTCAGCGCCTACGAGTGGAACCAGACTATCATCTTTGTCGCCCTGGCCGCCGAAGAACAGGGAACATTCGGCTCCAAAGCCTTTGTCCAGAATGCCTTTCTGCAGGGGCAAGACATCATCGCCGCCTTTAACTATGATGCCGTGGGCGGCCGTCAGGGCATTCCCCAATCGGTGCGCCTCTTTGCCCCCAATTTGCAGCAGTCCCCTTCCGGTGAAATTGCCCGTTACTACGAATATGTCGGCAGCCTGTACTTACCCATGTTTCCGGTACGGGTCCTTGACAGTCTGGATCGTGAAGGACGGTTTGGCGACCAACAGGAATTTGTCAATGCCGGTTTACCCGGCATTCGTATTATCGAATCAGAAGAAAATCCGGATTTGGTTAACTCCAAGAAGGACCGCTGGGAATTGGTTGATTACAATTATTTACAACAGGTAACACAGCTCAATGTAGCCGTTACGGCCACGCTGGCCGGCGGTCCGACCACGCCGGAAATACCTCTTATCGAAGCCGCCGCAGACATCCCCGGCGCCTACCGTTTGCGTTGGCCGGTAGACCCGCAAGCCGCCGGTTACGCCCTCTCATTTCGACCCATCACCCAGGCAGATTACCCGCTTTTTCGCTTTGTCCGTGCCAGAGAGTCTGGCGATGTACTGCTGACGGGGCTGGACCCGGCCACAACCTACGCAGTTAGCTTGGCTGCTTTGGATGAAAACGGCCGTCCCGGACACTTCACCCCGGAAGTCATAATTGAAGGGAAATAGAGAATAACATTTCATTTTATGTTATAATGCCCTCCGTTAAGTTCGAGTTTACGTACAGAGTATGGGAACAAACACACCAAACCACCGCAAATCTACCGGTATCCGTTTACCCCTTTGGGCCGCAGGGCTGTTGGGCGTACTGTTGCTGGTTCTCCTCCTGCTTGGTTCTTACTGGCTTTTCAAAACCATCCAGAATGCTGTCGCTTCTTTCGAGGTAGTAGACCCGGAATTTACGACAACTGTAATAGAAGACGCACCAGATAATGAAGCGGCCGCGCCCAACGCCCCGGTCAACAATCCTCCTGAAAACGCCGCCGCACCCATCATCTCTGCCGACGCCCTGGAGCCGTGGTCGGGTACGGAACGTGTCTCCATCCTCCTTCTGGGCATTGACCAGCGCTGCGAAGAAGACGGCCCGACGCATACCGACAGCATCATGGTGCTGACGATTGATCCGGTGGGCCAGGAAGCCAGCCTGCTTTCCATCCCCCGCGACTTGTGGGTGGATATTCCTGATTTTTGGGCAGACCGTATCAATCAGGCCAACTACCTGGGTGAAACCCACGAATACCCCGGCGGCGGCCCGGCCCTGGCCATGCGCACGGTAGAAAATTTGCTGGGCGTGCCCATAGATTATTACGTGGCGGTTAATTTTGACGCTTTTATTGAAGCGATAGATTTGGTGGGCGGTATTGAAATTGACGTGCCGGAAGCGATTGATGATCCCCAATATCCAGACAGATGCTATGGCTACGATCCTTTTCAGATAGAAGCCGGACAACAACTTTTGAACGGCGAACAAGCCCTGAAATATGCCCGCACGCGGGCGACGTTGGGCGGTGATGTAGACCGGGCCGGCCGCCAGCAGGCGGTAATGCTGGCGGCTCGGGATCAGATAATTCAACTGAACAAACTGCCGCAGCTAGTTGCTCAGGCGCCGCAGCTTTGGTTAACCTTCCAGAAGAATGTGCGCACCAATATGACGCCGGATGAAGCTGTCCAATTGGCTTTGCTGGCGCAGGAAATTCCGCGGGAAAATATCAGCACGGCCGTCATTGGCTATGATTATGTCTACCCGGAAACAACGCAGGACGGCCGTCAGGTATTGGTGCCCGTCCGGGAAAACATCCGGGAACTGCGCGACCAGATTTTTACGCCTCCGGTTGTGCCCACTCCCGTCATTGAAAATTTACCGGCCCTCATGGCCGAAGAAAATGCTCGTGTAGCTGTTTATAATGGTACGGCCGTATTTGGCCTCGCCGGAGAAACCCAGAGCTATCTGGAAGAAAATGGCGTCAACGTTACCGAAGTGGGTAACGCGGACTCAGCGGCCTATACCACCAGTCAAGTCATCACTTACGGCAGCTTTCCCAACACCGCCCAATACCTGACCCAGCTTATGCACATCCCCCCACTCAATATCAGTACGGCCCAAAATCCAGAAGGCGACTTTGACGTACTGGTCATCATCGGGAACGATTGGAGCGTTCCCACTCCCTGATTCGCAACTCACCCCGAAACTTATGCGAACCCAGCAATTATCCTGGCATGATATTACCATCTCCACACCAGGCATCACTGCCCCAAGTAGTGTCGGCGATGATAGGTAGCAAACCGGCGTCCATACCCTCAGGCAGCACAGCGTAGTCTTTGCCCGGCGGAACAGATGCCCATCATAGCTTTTATTTAAACTTGAAGAGAGGAAACAGGAGGATAACCTATGAATTCGGGTGTCCTTGCGCGCTTGCTTCTTGGCTTCATACTCATTTTTGCGCTGGGTTGCAGTAGACAAAACAGAGAAGTAGAACGGGACTTATCCACACTGCCCCCTGGGAATACACCTGATGCCCCACCAATAACCAGGGAGGGAACAGCCGCGCCCACAGAAACAGCCAATCCTATCGGTGCGCCGCCTGTCCTGCCAACCACGGCCGTATCCGGCTGGCGTATTCTGGGCAATGAATCAACGGGACTTCAGCTAACCGTCCCGCCTGACTGGGTGAATCTGACAGGGGCGATTGACACGGCCGTAGCCACCAACCAATTGGGTCTCATCGTTTTGCTGACGGCCGATTCCGAACAAACCGGCAGCAACCTGCTGGGCGGCAAGCCTCTGGAATCCGGCGCTTACGCCGCCGGCCTCATCAGCCGCCTGGACCTGCCGCCCAATACGCCCCAAGCTACGTTGGCCCGTTTGGTCACGGAGTTAAACCTGACACCGGCGAATGGCGCTCCCGCGCCTGTAACCATCACCAATGCTGCCGGCGGCCAGATTCCCGGCGCATACGTTGACCTCATCGGCTCTCCCCTGCCTTTCAGCCAGGACAATGCCCCGGAATTACGCACCCGGCTCTATCTGTTCACCTCTGCCCTGGGCGGCGCTGTGGGCCAACAAACGCAGGCCATGTTTCTTCTCACCGCGCCCGCCACCTCCTGGGAGCAGTACGCCGCTGAATTTTCCCGGATGGCTGACAGCCTCATCATGCACAATATTTACAACAAGTATGTTCTCAGCGACGGGTCGGCCAATGTGGTGGGCAGTCTGGGGGAGCAGGATATGGTCAACGGCCGTCTGGAAGCGGGCGTCAAAGATGTTTGGACATTCCGTCTGGAAGAACCGCGCTACGCCACTATCTCCATCACCCCGGAAGACAAAGCGCTGGACTTCACCTGGACATTGTACAGTCCTACCGGGCAAACCATCGCGGCCATTGATAATGGCTACGCCGGGGATGCCGAGGTAATGACCGATCAACTGCTCACGGACACGGGCCTTTACGTCATTGAAATCGGCGAATTTTTTAACGCTCCCGGCGGTTACACGATGAGTCTGACGCTGGCTAAGGAACCGTTGTTTGGCGGCGGCGGGGAAATACAGATTGGGCAAACGTTGGAAAGTACGCTGGCGCCGAAAGCGGTGCATAACTGGATTTTTACGGGCAGTGCGGGGGAATTGCTTACGGCCGTACTCACCCCGCAAGATCAGTTTGACGCTATTTTAGAACTGTATGGGCCGGACGGCCGTCAACTCATCAGCCTGGACGAAGGGTACAGCGGTGACGCCGAACTGTTCTCCGGTGTGGAGCTGCCCCTGACCGGCCAATACACTCTGGTTGTTTCCAGTTTTGCCGGTAACGGCGGCCGTTACGCCCTCTCCCTGGACGTAGGCGGCGACAATACCGCCAACTTCTACGACGCCGGCGACCTGGCCTACGGCGAGCGCCAGCAGGAAACCTTCCAACCCTACGAAGCCCACGTCTGGTTCTTCACGGGACAGGCGGGTGACAATATCGCCGTCCAGGTCACACC
>JAJRTP010000685.1 GCA_024278255.1 Chloroflexota bacterium
GCAGAAAAGTGATAGTAAAAAGCCAACAAGAGGAAAAACCACCATGAAATCCACGAAATTCGGCTCGATTATTCAATTATAAAGGTACTCGAATCAACTCAATCTTGATTGAGTTTGGTTCATGTTGTCAAAAGTCCAATATTAAATCCTCGTTCCTTAAATTCAGAAAATGCTGTAGCCGCTTAGAGAGCGTATTGCCCATATTCACGCACGGTACAGAGCTTCATCATCTTCTAATACCAGGTGTTCAACCAATAATTCCCGCGTTTCGGGAGCTGCGCCTAACCAGGCCGGTACATGGTCTGGTTCTTCATGGTCGAAGGCGGTTAGCACCCGTTCTCTGGAACTCATTTTGCCTGCCGGCATGTTAGTTACCATCCATTGTAAGCATCGCAGAAGTTCAACTTCTCTGAGAAGTTGAACTTCTGGGGGGTGAACAGATCAATTCAACGCATCAAATTCAGGCAAATCATATTCGCCCAATTGCAGCGGGTACTGCCCATATTCGCGTACCAAATTGACCACGTAATCATATTTTTGCCCTGAAATAGTGGGAGGGATGGAGTGATCCGATTGGAATATCCAACCGCCGCCTTTGGCCGCGTTCAGTTTAGTCAGCACAATCTTTTTGAGTTCGGCTTCATCCTTGTCAGCCCACTCCATCACATCCATATTGCCGCAGAAACCAATCTGGTGTCCATACTCGCGCCGCAGTTTTATCACATCCATACCGGCCTTTGCTTCCAGAGGGTTATAGGCGTCAACGCCAAGCTCGACAAAATCGCCAAACACCCGTTTGACATTGCCGCAGCCATGATAAATAACCGGCAGGCCATTTTCATGGCACACATCAATCATGGCCTTGAGGCCGGGCTTGTAATATTTCCGCCAGTAGGCGGGAGAAAAGAACATATCTTTCTTGTAGGCGATGTCGCCCCAGATGACCATGCCGTCGAGTAAGCCATCGGCCGCTTTGATTTGCGCTTTGGTGATTTCCAGAGCAAATTCGTTGAGACGTTCTACAAACCGGCCCAATCGTTCAGGATAAAGCCCGGCCCAGAGAAGATTGCTTTCCGGGCCAATGATTCGGGTTAAATATTCGTTAGCTTCACAAATGCTGCCATAAACGGGGAAATTAGGGTGTATTTTTTTAACCGTTTCTATCCAGGGGGGCAGATTCCGGGCGTAGCCGTCGCCAACGCCGCCAATCTGGTTATCGCCCCCGCTAAAATAACGACGGCCGTCCCAGGGATCGTCAAATTCAAAAGCATCCACTTTTTCGATGGTATCGGTATCAAATGACAACCACCGGGGCATCGGATCGGCAAACTGCTTCTCCATCACCGCCTCAAATCCGGTACGCACGATGACATGTTTGTCGTTCTCTTCCAGAATTTCAAACTGTTTTATGTGTGGATCCATATTGGGGATGGTAACCTGCCAGTCGAGGTCATAATACTCATAAATATCGGCATCGTCCGGCAGCTCCAAATCTTGGCGCCATCGTTCCAAAAAACTTCCCCAGAAAAAATCGCTAACAGGAACGCGGTCTGGTTCTTCATGATTTAAGGCTTTTGTCATACGGTCTAGTTTTCTTAGGCAATTTGCTGTTCTTTCCATGAGATTATCCTTTCTTATTCTTAACCCGTAACTATTCAGATTCTCGAGGGCTGAGCTTGGCGAAGTCCGGTTCCGCCTTCGACAAGTCAGGCCGCGGTTGGTAGTTACCTCTACCCTTTGATCGCCCCAAATGTCAAGCCCTCTGTCAGGCGGCGCTGGGTCAGGATGACAAAGGCAATGGCTGGTAACATCATCAAGACGGACATGGCGGCCATGCCGCGCCAATCCACTGTAAATTGTGACGTGAAATCGAACAAGCCTACGGGAAACGTCTTGGCCACTGGCGTCTTGGTCAGCAAACTGGCGAGCTGGTATTCGTTCCAGGAGGCCAGAAAGGCAAAAATACTGGCGGCCGCCATTCCCGGCAAGGCTAACGGCAGATCAATGCGCCAGAATGCCGACCAGTGGTTGCACCCGTCTATGTAGGCAGCTTCATCCAGTTCTTTAGGAATCTGGCGGAAAAAACCATCCATCAGCCAGGCAGTAAAGGGAATGTTGATGGCTATATAAACCAGCGCCAGACCATGCACTGTGTCTACCAGGCCATATTGCCGCATCAGCAAAAAGAGAGGCAGGCCCAGAGCCACACCGGGGACGGCGCGTGATAACATGATGAGCAAAAAAACAAGTGTATGCCCACGAAATCTGAAGCGGGAAAAAGCATACCCGGCCATTGTGCCTAACCCAACAGAAATAATGGTGCTTAGAAGAGACACACGTATGGAGTTCCACATATAGCTGCCCACCGGTACACCAGCCGCGATGTCGGGGTTGAATCCGAACAGGGAAGCGAAGGCGTCCAGGGTTATTTTTTGCGGTATCCAGATAGGGGGCGTGACGTTTACTTCGTTGGCCGGCCGGAATGCGGTGAAGATGACCCAAATAGCGGGCAGGGCAAATAGGATGAGAATACCGAAGGCCATTATATTGTAAAAGGATTGTTCAATCTTTTGCCGTTGAAACATTAGTACACCACTCTTGATTTGATTAGCTGGCGGAACAAGTACAGTGTGAAGAAGACGCCGAGGACGACGGCAACCATGGACATGGCGCTGGCCAGGCCAAATTGGGAGTTACGGATAGCCAGCCGGCCGGTATAAGTCCAAATCATTTCAGTGCGATGAGCCGGGCCGCCACCAGTCATGATGCGCACGACATCATAGGCACGGGCAATATCCAGTGATAAAACGGTGAGGGCGATGAGAGTAAAGGGTTTTATCAGGGGCATGGTAATGTGTTTGAACCGCTGCCAGGCCGACGCCCCATCTACTCTGGCCGCTTCAAATGTTTCCTGAGGCAGTGATAACGTCCCGGCCAACAGAATAATCGTCAGCATGGGTATGTTCATCCAAATCGTTGCCAGCATGATAGCGATCATTCCTGTCGGTTGATCGACTAGCCAGGCTTTTGGTTCCTGCATCAGGCCTAAGGAAAACAAGGCGTTGTTTACTAAGCCCACCGTCGCGTTAAAGAACCAGGCGAATTGAAACCCGACCAGCACCGGCGCGAACATCATGGGTACCATCAAGAGCGTCCGCATGACGCTTTGCCCGCGGGATACCCGCGCCAGAAGCTGCGAAAGCGCCAGGGCCACCAGATAGGAGACATTCACCGTTACCGCCAGAAAAATGACTGTGTTGCGCAGTGACTTCCAGAAGACATCATCATTCCACAGTTTAATGTAGTTGTTCCACATTTTTTCGGTGGTGAAGACGAACGTTTGCTCAGGGCGCAATAGATGGAATGGCGTGAAGCTGACGTAGATCGAGTACAACACCGGGTAAATGACGACAAGAGCAATGACAATCAACGACGGTGCAATAAGTATAAAGGGAAACCATGTTGTACGGCTTGATGAATGCCGGGGGGCAGAAACGACGCCAGCCTGATTGGCTTTTTCCCCTTGTTTGGCGCTTGTTGTAGTCATAAAACCACCTGCTGCAAAATTGTAGTCAGGCGAGTGGTATCGTTCTGGTACGGGCGACACCCACTCGATTAGTAATATTGCGGACAACGGCCGTTTCCCCTCAACTTTTGGAAAAACGGCCGTTGTCCTTCATCAACAATTCTTACTCGTAGTAACCAAAACTATCCAACAAGTCACGAGCATCGTTCACGCCTTGTTCCAGGCCCTCATCAACACTCATATCTCCCAGGATAATACCCTGGAGCGTAGGATACCAGGTATCAGTAAAAGAAATCCAGTCAGGGAAGAGCGGCGGCGTGAAGAAATCTTCCGCGATTTGCAACTGCGCCACTTCCAGCCGGGCCGCATCCAGAGGCACGTCCGAAGCAGAAGCATCAGCAATAACCCGTGCCCATACATCATCACGCACTGGCAGCAGCCCCAACTTGGCCTCGTCGTAAGCGACAGCTTCCGAAGTCAGGAATTTTACCAGAGCCACGGCCGCATCCTTGTTTTCTGAGGCTTTGGCTACCGAGAAAGCGTGCGCGCCTGCCCAGCCAGTGTGATCATTGCCCGCACCAACCGGCCCGCGCACGATGCCAAAGTTACCGGCCACAGCGCAGTTTTCCGGGTCCTGGAAATAGCTGTACCAGCCGTACCATTCCAGATAGAAAGCCACATTGCCATCACAGAAGTTCTGTGCCACTTCCGGCCAGAGCAAGTTGGGCGTGTCCGCCGGAATCAGGCCGTTGGTATACAAATCCAGCATCCATTGGGCTGACATTTTTCCGGCTTCATCGTCAAAGATGGGGTTGAAATCGGCGTCGAAGTAATTGCCGCCATTGGCAACCAACACCTCATAGAAACGGCCGGCCAATGCCTCTTCTTTACCAGCAAACTGCGTACCGTATTGAACAACGCCTTCACCGACAAAGAATTCAGCCATGTCGTACATTTCATCCAACGTGGCTGGCGGCGCTAACGGGTAGCCGTAGGCGCTCTCGAAGGCAGCTTGCAAGTCCGGGTCTTCAAAGAGATCCGTGCGGTAGTGCATACCACTGATGTCGGCGTGACGCGGAATCAACTGCAAGTCCCCGTCAATGGTAGCCGCTTCGATGATGGCCGGACTGAAAGCAGCCAGTTCTTCATCACTAAACCAATCTTGCAGTGGCTCCACGAAGTTGGTGTATTGGGCCATGAAACTGGTGTGATTCCAGGCTACATCGTAATCTTCCGTGCCCGCAGCATAGTTTGTCTTAAGGTACCGGTCGATCTCAAAGCCATCGCCCAAAAAGACGATTTCTACCGTGGCCCCGGTCTCTTCCTCAAACTTGCCGATTGAGTCATACATCGCTTCGTAGGGCTGTCCACCGATAGTCGCCATACGAATGGTAGTACCAGACAAGTCTTTGTCCAGACCATTGGAAACACCGGTCGGGGCTTCTACTTCTACGGTGTCGCCGCTTTCCGTGCTATCTGTACTTTCCGTTTCGTCACTGCCGGTCGCCGCTTCGGTTGCGGCTGGTTTTTCGTCGGGGGTTTCTACGGTATCAGCGGGTTCATCTGTACCGCCACAAGCTGCCAGCACCAGGGCTACCATCAGAAAAAAGAGTATACGCCAATTCAAATATTTCATCTTCGCCTCCTCAAAGGGATGATATAGGTTTCAGGCCAATTAGCTTTTATTGCGTTGCCAGGGCCAACTGTACCTTTCCGGGGATATTTTATTTATCGGGAAATGTTTAACTGATTTGCCATCTTTGAGATAGTTGATCACGCCATAAATCTCTCCTTTGAATGAAAACAGTGCCGAATCAGCACAAGCTGACATAAATTTTCCCATTACTCATGGTGGAAAACTTCTTCCATCGTGACCCACCATTCGCCCTCGGCTCGTGTTTCTAATGGTTCTTGTAAAGGCATCATCCAATCCCACCATTCTTGGGTTTTGGGATGATCAGCCATTCTTTGCATGTCGGCGGCAAAGTCGTCGCCATGGTATTCAAAGTAGGCAAAAAGTGTGTTGTTGTGATGGAAAATGGAGTAGTTTCTGATGTTGCACTGGGTAATCATGTCGAGGACTTACGGCCATACGGCCGCATGAGCCAGCACATATTCTTCAAATTTTTCCGGCTTGACCCCAATGACTTGTCCAAAGCGTTTCATTGTTTCCCCTCTCGAATGGAATGAATTTCATTCGATATGATACGCATATCATGGTACGCATACCACAATATCATAACAGAGCGTTGCCAGGTCGTCAAGATGAACATGGCCCACCTTCTACTCGACAACTATTCTCGATACGGCCGATTCCCTCAATCTCTACCGCAATCACGTCACCATCATTCATATACACCTGGGGATCGCGGCCCAAACCGACGCCGTGGGGCGTGCCGGTGAGGATGACGTCGCCCGGTTCCAGGGTGAACGCCTGCGAACAAAAGGCGATAATTTCAGCAATAGGAAAAATCATTTCCCTGGTATTGCTGTCTTGCATAACCGCGCCGTTGAGGCTGCTGCGAATTGCCAGATTTTGCGGATCGGGGATTTCGTCGGCGGTGACGAAGGCTGGCCCCAACGGGCAGAAAGTGTCCAGGCTTTTGCCGCGCACCCATTGGCCGTCGCCCAGTTGCACGTCGCGGGCGCTGACGTCGTTGGCGGCGGTGTAACCGGCGACGTAATTGAGCGCGTCTGCCTCGCTGACGCAGCGGCAGGTTTGGCCGATAATCACCGCCAATTCCGCCTCGAAATCCACTTTGCTGGTCAGGTCGCTTGACCAGACGATGTCGTCGTAAGGGCCGTTGATGGTGGTGGTGAATTTGGTGAAGAGCAACGGCCGTTCCGGAGGCGGCGTGTTCGTTTCCCGGCAGTGATCCATGTAATTCAGACCCACACAAACAATTTTGCCCGGCCGCTGGATGGGATTGAGCAAAACGGCCGTTTCCCGATTGATTTCAGTCGTCGTCTCCACCGGCTTACCGGCCAGAATGTCGTCCCAGGTGTGGCTGGTCAAACCGATTTTGGTGCCATTCAAAAGGCCGTAAACGGGCTGTCCTGCTTGGTTCACTTTTACCCATTTCATATTGACTCCTCTCCTGTTTTTGCTAAACGGCCGTCAGCCACAGCCTGCTTAAAATGTGTGATTGTCCGGGCGACGCCATCAGCCAGCGGGGTATGGGGAATGTCACCTAATAAGTGACGTAATTCGGCATCATCCTGGCCTTCCGGCAGTACCAACGGCGCTTCTTCATAAGTGATGCGCCCTTTGGCTGACGGTTCGGCCGCTTCGATAGCCGCCACAACTTCGCTCATGTGGGCCACTGAGCCGCGCAGATTGTAAACATTGGCGCCCTCGGCCGGCGTGCGGGCTGCTTGAATGAAGATTTTGGCTACGTCGTCGTTATATTGGAAGCCGTTATAGCCGCCATAGGAGATGTGGTAGGCCTCACCGCGGGCGGCCGCCAGCATCGCTTTGGTGGGCGTGGAGGTCATGCCCTGATCGCGTCCGGGACCGTAGAGAGTATACGGCCGTAACCCGATACTGGCTATCCCGTCATCCTGCCAATAAATACGGGCCGTGCCTTCGTTGGCTTGTTTGAATACACCGTAATGGGTGTGGGGGTGCAAAGGCGCGTCGTGGGGCAGCAGGCGGTCGGGGTATTCATCTTTACGGCCGTACACCGCCACGCTGCTGGCATACACCACCTGCCCAATCCCGGCCGCTTTAGCCGCTTCAAACACGTTCACCGTTCCCACCACATTCACGGCCGCGCCGACGGGTGGATTGGCTTTGCAAAACGGCACTTGCAGGGCTGCCAGGTGGATGATGTGGGTGATATTGTGGTCGGAAACGGCCGTTTTCACCGCTTCGGTATCGGTAATGTCGCCATAAATAAAGGACACCTGGGCGATTTCAGCAGCGTCCATGATCAGTTCCAGCCGCTGTTTGTTACTGCTGAGGTCGAAAACGGCCGTTTCCACCCCTTCCCGCACCAAATTCCGCACCACCCAGGCGCCCAGACAGCCCATCGCGCCGGTTACTAAAAACTTCTCTTCAGACATACAGTCCCTCCATATCCGAGCTGCTGCCCGGTTCTTGTGGTGTTTGATAGACGCCGCCTTCCACGATGGCCGGCTGCGTAAAATAGGGGCGCATGTGGGGAATATATTCCAAGAATAATGCCTCATGCCCCAAGGCGATGTGGTTAAATAAAACCAGATGTTGGTGAATCTGCCCCATATCGCCCACGTGCGGCACGACGGGTAAATTGAACTTGCGTGCCAGCAAGCTGACAGTGATAAATTCGCTGATGCCAGCCAGACGGGTGCAGTCGGCCTGCACAAAAGCCAGCGCCCCTGCCTGCATAAAGTTTTTGAACAGGATGCGATTGGGGACGTGTTCACCCAGAGCCACTTTCAGGGGCGAGATGGCCCGCGCCAGGGTTTGATGGGCTATCACGTCATCGGGATGGGTCGGTTCCTCAATCCAGAAGGGGTTCATTTCGGCCAGGCGCAGGCACATGCGGATAGCCTGGGGCAGCGTCCACTGTTGGTTGCAGTCCAGCATGATAGTGGCCTCGTCGCCGGCAGCTTCGCGCACCATCTGGGCGCGGCGGATGTCCCGTTCCTCGTCCTGGGAACCGATTTTCAGCTTCATGGCGCTGAAGCCCCGGTCTACCGTTTGTTTGATGTTGTTTTTCACTTTTTCGTCGCTGTAGTTGAACCAGCCGATGGATGTGTCGTAGCCGGGGTAGCCGGTTTGCAGGATGGTTTGGCGGGGGGTACGGCCGTTTCCCTCCCGCTCCAAAATATCCAACACATCCTCCCGCGTCAGCACATCCTCCAGATAGCTTAAATCGAGTAGGTTGGCAATCTGCTCCGGCGACAAATCCAGCAGCAGCCGCCACAATGGCACACCGCGCGACTTGGCCCATAAGTCAAAACAAGCATTGACAATGGAGGCCAATGCCAGATGCACTATGCCTTTGTGCGGCCCCAGCCAACGATATTGGGGGTGATCGGCCATACTTTTCAGCACCCGGCCGAAATCAGCCATCAACGTCTCAATCTCCTGCCCGATTAGAGGCACAGCCATCTGCTCAATCAAGCCGCACACCAGTTCATTGCCGCCCGCCAACGTCAGCACAATTCCGCTGCCTTGCAGTCCATCGTCGCCGTGGAGTTCCGTGATGGCATAAGCATACACATTGATGTCGTGAACGGCATCGCTGCCGGCGCCCTCCCTGAGGGGAAAACGGGCGTCTCGTGTGGTGATGCGTGAGATGGTTGTCATCTTATTGAATCTCTTCCGGGCGTACGGAGCGGTTTTCGTGTGCGGAAAGATAGGCGGCATGGACCACGCGCAGCGTGTCTAGATTGTCCCGTGTGTTGCTGAATGGAAGACCGTCGGTTTCAATAGCTTCCATCAGGCTGGCCATGGGACCGACAAAGGCGTCAGGTATCCACTTCTCGTCCAGTTCAATTTCAATGGGCTTGCTCCCTTTATAGGAGTAAACGAGCGTGTCGGGACGACCTTCGGGATAGTTGTACATGAGGCCAATAGTGCCATCAATCGCCCCTCCCGTACCCAGAAAGTGGAACGTAGCAAAAGTTTCGGCGTGAATATTGTAATGATTGACCGAGACCATCGCCTGCAACCCGCTGGGGTAATCCAACACAGTGATGGTTTTTGTTTCCCCTTGCACTTCATCTTGATCGGCGAAACGTGCATGGCGGCTCGTCACCCATCTTGGATTGCGAAAGAGGGATCTCATGGCATCAAGGTAATGGATGCTGTGGTACATTACTTCCAAACGAGGCGCAGCCGCCAGCCAGGGCCAC
>JAJRTP010000053.1 GCA_024278255.1 Chloroflexota bacterium
CAGTTGTCACCGCAACAAGCGGCCGAGTTAATTGTCAAACATCTTGATAATCGAACTCGTTCTCGTAAATCTCGGCTGAGAAAAGCTCTCAGCCCTTAAATCTAACATTGTCAAAGTACTTACCTGTTAATTTCCAATGCCCACGCAGACGGCAAGTTTTACGTTTTTACCAGCGGCACTTATAATGCCTCTCTGGAAAAGCGGGACGGCCGTTGGACCATCACCCGTTGGTACATCGAAGTAGACGCTACAGCCCCCAAATCTACCATTCCCGACATCGCCGGCATCGAGTTCATCCCGGATGACCGGCCAGAATGCGCATAAACACTCACAGGCAAAGCAACCCGGCGGAATTGTCTTGCCAGGAGGATACAATGAGTAAGCGATATTTGATTGTAGGCGGCGTGGCCGGCGGCGCGTCGGCCGCCGCCCGATTAAGAAGGTTAAACGAAGACGACCAAATCATCATGTTTGAAAAAGGGCCGCACGTCTCCTTTTCCAATTGCAGCCTGCCCTATTACTTGAGCGGCGTGGTGAGCCGGGCGGAAAACCTGGTGCTGATGACGCCGGAAAAATTCCGCAAACAGTACAACATTGAAGCGCGGATTAACCAGGAAGTCATCGCCATTGACCGGCGGAAAAAAGAAGTGACCGTCAAAAACCTGCTCACCGGCGAAATTTACCGGGAAGGTTACGACAAACTCATCCTCTCCCCCGGCGCCAGGCCAATCAAGCCGCCCATTCCCGGCATCGAAAAAGCCAACGTCTTCACCGTCAGAAACGTCGTAGATATCGAAAAATTACATAACGCCATCCGGGAAATCCAACCCACGCGCATTACCGTCGTGGGCGGCGGGTTTATTGGCATCGAAGTGGCCGAAAATCTGGTGGACGCGGGGTACACTGTGGCGTTGGTCGAAGCGCTGCCACAAGTGTTAGGCCAGTTTGACCTGGATATGGCGCAAATCCTGCATAAGGAACTCATTGACAGCGGCGTGGAACTGACGGTGGCTGACCGGGTAGCCGCCTTTGACGCCAACGAAGTGATTCTGGAATCAGGCAAACGGTTTACCTCCGAGATCATTATTCTGTCTATTGGCGTCACGCCGGAAAACGAATTGGCTAAAGAGGCTGGCCTGAAAATTGGCAAAACGGGCGCAATCTGGGTAGACCACAATTACATTACCAGCGATCCTGACATTTATGCCATTGGCGACGCCATCCAGGTTTACAACCCTATCATGCGTGATTATTTTACGTTGGCGTTGGCCGGGCCGGCGCAGCGGCAAGCCCGCGCTGTGGCCAATCACATCCACAACATTCCGGTGTTTTACCCCGGTTATATCGGCTCGTCGGTGGTCAAAGTATTCAATTATAATGCGGCCGCCACCGGCCTGAACGAACATGCGCTGGCAAATCTGGACATCAATTATGATTTCGTCAAGATCGTGCCTAAAGACAAGGTCGGCCTGATGCCGGATTCGGAGGAACTGCACTTCAAAATCATCTTCGAGAAGCCGACCGGCCGCATTATCGGGGCGCAGGCTATCGGCCGGGGGAATGTGGACAAGCGGATTGACGTGATCGCCACCGCCATCGCCGCCAAAGCAACGGTAGATCATCTGACGTATCTGGAATTGTGCTACGCGCCCCCTTTTGGCACGGCCAAAGACGTGGTCAACATGGCCGGTTACGTGGCGTCCAACGTCCTGCATGGCACGTTCAAGCAGGTCAACATCACGGAAATACGGGGGCTGGTGGAACAGGGGGCGTTTATCCTGGACGTGCGGGAGCAGTATGAATGGGACGACGGCCATATCATTGGCGCGAAACACATTCCGCTTTCGGAACTGCGGGAGCGGCTGGACGAGATTCCCAGGGACGAGCCGGTTTACATTCACTGCCGCTCCGGGCAGCGTTCCTACAATGCCTGTATGGCGCTGCAAAACCGGGGATACGATAATGTGTACAACATTGCCGGGGGGTACATCGGCCTCTGTTTTAATGAGTATTTTACGGATCAGATGACCGGCCGGAAACCCATCGTGACAGAATATGACTTTGAATAGTCAGGGATGGTTCAAATTGCCCTTAAAAATTTGTAGGGCGATTTGCGATTTGGCAAAGGGTGCATTTCATTTCGGTTGTAAAGCTCGTATTGCGTATTGCGTATTACGTATTCCTCTCTGGCTAAGCAATACGCAATACGCAATACGGTAGCTTTCTCAACTCATTTGAAACACACCCTTTGGCAAATCACCCTGTATTTTTAGAGGAAATGAATATGACAAATCAAGAAACTGTACTGGTGACTGGCGGTTCGGGGCTGCTAGGAGCCGCGCTGGTTCACCAGCTTGTAGCCGAGGGGCGGGAAAAACCGGCCGTACTGGACATCAATCCCACTCCTACCCGCCTGGACGACGTGCGCGATCAGGTGGAATATATAGTTGGAGACGTGGGCGACCCTGACGTGCTGCATTCGGTCATTGGCAAGATACGGCCGTCAAAAATCTACCATTTTGCCGCCTACCTGGCCGAACCGTGCGAGAAGAATCCCCCGGAAGCGGTACGCATCAACGTGGACGGGTTTATGCACCTGCTGGAAGAAGCCCGGCGGTACGACGTGGGCCAGGTGCTTTTTTCCAGTTCGCTGAGTACTTACGGCCTGGATTTGGCAGATGATGAGATTTTAGATGACCGGACTTTGCAACGGCCGTTAAGCATGTACGGCGTCACCAAACTATTCGCCGAAGGCATGGGGCGGTTTTACAAGCGCAAATACGGCCTGGATTACCGGGGCATCCGCTACCCGGCCATCGTCGGGCCAGGCGTCCGGGCCACAGGGTACATCACCTACACCTCAGCCATGATTGAATACTCAGCCAGGGGCAAGCCGTACACCGTCACCATCGAACCCGGCACGCAAGTGCCGCTCATCCACGTGGAAGACGCAGCCCGCGCCATGATTGCGTTGGGGCGGGCGCCGGAGGAAAACGTCCAGACCCTCACCTATTTGATCAACGGCGTCCTGCCCGTGCCGACGGCCGGCGAAATGGCGGAAATAGTGCGGCAGCGCATCCCCGGCGCGCAGATTGATTTCCAGCCGGACCCGGCGCGCCAGGCCATCCTCAAACTGAGCGCCCGCCTCATTGACGACGCCTGCGCCCGCGAAGAATGGCATTGGCAGCCGGTGTATAATACCTACGAGAAGCTCCTGGAATCGTATCTGGCAGAATTACAGGGGAAGTAAAGGGAATAATCTTCGTTTGGGACCAAAGCCGCAGGGCGATTTGGCAAAAGGAGGAACAAAAATGAGTGACAAGAATTTATCTTTAGCCGCAGAAGCGTGGATTTACGGCTACCCGCTGGTTTACAACATTCACGAGATGAATAACGCTATTGCTGCGCCGGGGCTGTTTCACGCCCCGCTGAACGTTTTCGGCCACGCCCGCAAGCTGGCCGGGCCGGCAACCCGGTTTGTCAGCGTGAACAATGACACGCTGTACACGGTGGCCGTTGTGGACGTGAGCGAGGAGCCGCAGATATTGCATTTGCCGGATACACACGGCCGTTATTACGTGATGCAGTTTGTGGACGCCTGGACGAACAACTTCGCCTACCTCGGCCGGCGGGCCACCGGCACAGAGGAAGCGTTCTACCTGCTGGCCGGGCCGAACTGGACAGGCGACGTCCCCGAAGGCATCACCCTGCTGCGCGTGCCCACGGATGTGTTCGCCATTGTCGGCCGGTATGCTGTGGAGCAGACGGATGAAGACGTAACGGCCGTCAACGCCCTGCAAGACGCCACCTGGCTCACCCCCCTCTCCCGCTACCCGGAACCACCCGACAACAGCCAACGCCAAATCGGCGACCGCGACCCGTTCCCCTACGACCAGCGCGTCGGCGAAGAATTATTGTTCTGGGAAAAATTCCGCACCTGGATGAAACGATTCCCGCCCTCGCCGGCGGAGCAAGCCTTTGCCCAAAAGTTCGCTCCCCTCGGCCTGCTGGACGACGAAACGCCCTACGCCAGCCCGGCCGCCGGCCTGGCCGCCCAACTCCAAACGGCCGAAGAAGAAGCCAAAGCGTTCCTGGAAGCCAATTTGTCGCCAGGCGAACCGGTTAACGGCTGGCTGCTGGCGCCCCACATCTTCGATTACAATCTGGATCATTTCGGCATCGGCACAGACCCGGCGTGGGTTATCAAAGATCGGGCCACGGCGCACATCATCCGCGCCGTGGCCGCCCGCGTGGGGCTGTGGGGCAATCACGGCTACGAAGCCAACTACCTGCAAACCTACGTAGACGACCAGGGTGAACCATTAACTGGCGAGCGTCAATACGTTCTGCACTTTGACACGCCGCCGCCGGTAGACGCCTTCTGGTCAATCACCATGTATGACGTACCCAATTTCTATCTGGTCGCCAACCCCATCAACCGCTACTCCATCGGCGACCGCACGCCGGGCTTGCAATACGGCGCAGACGGCTCGCTGGACATTTACATCCAGCGCGAATCACCCGGCCCGGATAAGGAAAGTAACTGGCTGCCGGCCCCGGACGGCCGTTTCCGCCCCATCCTGCGCGAATATACGCCCCGGCCTGAAGCGCTGGACGGCACGTGGGTTGTGTCACCCATACGCCGGGTAGACTAAAGCCAGCACACAAGGACACAAAGTAACCAACAACCATGATTGACTGACAAAACTTATAAAACCGCAGAGAACGCAGAGATCGCGGAGGTTTATACAGGAGAGAAAACGCCGCGCCCTCCGCGCTCTCCGCGGTAAAATCTGAGATTTGTCAGTCAATCAGCCAACGAGTTGTTCTTTTTCTCGCTGATAGGCACCATCCTGGCGCGCAAGCTGCCGCAACGGAAACTAGTGTGAATGTGATAAACAGGTTTGTTTCATTTCAGTATTCGGTGTTGTCTCCTGGTCATGTCATCTCCTTTATTTTTGTTATAATTGCAATTTATGCCTTTGGACTACCCGCCGCTCATTATTTCTACCAAGTTGAATCGCCCCCGCGTACCGGGGGAATTAGTACCCCGATCTCATCTTCTGGAACGATTGAACCGGCAAAGGCAACGGCCGTTGACCCTTGTCATTGCTCCGGCCGGCTACGGCAAAAGCACCCTCCTCAGCAGTTGGCTGGAAACGCTGGTTGATATGCCAGCCGCCTGGCTTTCTCTGGAAAAACAGGATGATGATCCCACCACTTTCCTGATTTACTTCGTGGCCGCCATACAAACAATGTTTCCTCACGTGGGGGAGGAAACGCTGGCCCTGCTGAACCAAACCGACCTTTCCCCAGCCCGGATTTTGCTGGGCACATTGGTCAACGAATTGAATACAATCACCGAAAATTACATTTTGGTGCTGGATGATTATCACGTTATTCAACAACAAGTCATTCACCAGTTGCTGGCCGGGCTGCTGGCCCACGTCCCGGAGACATTTCACATCGCCCTGGCCAGCCGCACTGACCCCCGGCTGCCCATCCCCAAGTACCGGGCGCAAAATCAAGTCACGGAAATCCGGGCCAATGACTTGCGTTTCTCAAGTGAAGAAACCCGCACTTTTTTACGTAAAAGTTTGCCCGATCCGGTGGACGATAAAACTGTTACCGAGATTTATACCCGTTCCGAAGGCTGGGTGACGGGTCTGCATTTGGCAGCGTTGTCTCTGCGTCGCTTGCAGGAGCAGTCTCAGCTTGATGAGATATTAAGTCATGAAGATCGCTTCGTGGTGGATTATCTGATGTCTGAAGTGCTGTTGTCACAGACAGATATCGTGCAGGAATGGCTGCTGAAAACGGCCGTTTTCGACCGTTTTTGTCCAGAATTATGCAACGCCTTAGCCGGTGAAACCTTGTTGGATGGCAAGAAATTCATTAACTCCCTGATTACCAACAACTTATTCACCATCGCACTGGACAATGAACAGGGATGGGTTCGTTATCACCATCTGTTCGCTCAATTCCTCAAAAAAGAGCTGCAACACCGGTATCCCGCCACTGATATTGCCACTCTTCATACCGATGGCGCACGCTGGCTGGCGCAAAATCATTTTATAGAGGAAGCATTACACCACGCCATCGCCGCTGGCAACATGACGATGGCAGCCGACCTGGTAGATACCAACGTACACCCGCTGTTAAATACGGGCAGATGGAACCTGTTAAGAAATTGGCTGTCTCAATTATCAGAAGAAATAATTCAGCAGCGTCCAGCCTTGTTATTGGGGCAAGCGTGGATGGCCTTCCATCAGTTCGCCCTATGGACAATTCCACCACTTATCGAGCGCGTCGAGCATCTGCTTGGCGGCGATGATACTGCTGATGAATGGGGCGAAGTCAACTTTTTCTGGGGACATGATGCGTACTGGAAAGGGCAGCAAAAAGAATGTTTGCAACGGTTTACCCAGGCATTAGCACACATCCCCCAAGCACACCTCCTCGCAAGGGGCGAAGCGGAACTTTTTTGGGGATTAGCCATGCAAATGGCTGGGCGTAAGGAGGAAGCTCTGCAACAGTTGCACAAATGGCTTTATTACGAAGGAGAACTCCATTTCAGCAGGAAAACATTGCTTATGGGGGCACTGCTTTACATCCATTTGCTGTCTGGTGAATTGTCAGAAGTGGTGCTGATGGGGCAGCAGATTCGTGAGAACGCCATCAAAGCAGGCAATAGCTACATCATCACATGGACATCTTATTTATTGGGGGCTGTTTCCTACCACTGGAATGAAATGGAAGACGCCGCTCGTTATTTTAGCGACGCGGCACAACATCTTTATATTTTGCATTATGCAGCCATCATTGACACTCTCTCTGCACTGGCTTTGGTATACCAATCGCTCGAACGTCCCAAAGAAGCTGATGCAACGATAGCTGATCTGCTTGATTTTGTTTGGGAAAGCAATAATCCCGCCTACATTGCCATTGCGCGCTCCTGTCAGGCACATCTCGCTTTGTTGCGTGGAGATACTGCTGAAGCTACCCGCCACATGCAGACCGCTGCCGTGACAACGGATACAG
>JAJRTP010000686.1 GCA_024278255.1 Chloroflexota bacterium
GCCGCGCCGGTGTTCCGGCCAGCCGGTCACGTCTTGACCGTCAATTAAAATGCGTCCCTGTGTAGGCGGAAATACCCCGGCAATGACGTTGAACAGGCTGGATTTCCCGGCCCCATTGCTGCCGATGACGGTGACAAACTGGCCGGGCGGCAAGGTTAAATGAATATCCCGCAAGGCGTATACTTCGTTGACGTCGCCGGGGTTGAAGATGTGGTGCAGGCTCTCAATGCGTAACATGATTTTGACTTTTGCGTTTCTTTTTCTGCATTTGGGTGAACCAGAGGGCGATGAGAACGAGTACGGCCGTTGCCAACTTCACGTCCTGCGCCCCGATGCGAAACACATCCCCGCCGGGCAGAGGGATTTTGATGTTCAGAGCAGCGGCAATGACAATGCGATAGAGGATCATGCCCAGGATGACGGCCGTAGTCGCCGCCCCAATCCCTTTCGGCCGAAAAAGCGTCTGCCCCACGATAACGGCCGCCAGCCCGGCAATAATCAAGCCTACCCCCATGCCCACGTCGGCAAATCCCTGGTATTGGGCAAAAATTGCGCCGGAAAGCCCCACCAGCCCGTTGCTCAAAGCCAAGCCCAACAAAATCATCTTGTTCGTATCTGTCCCCAATGCCCGGATCATTTGCGGATTGTCGCCGGTGGCCCGCAATGACAGACCCCATTCTGTACGCATCAGCCAATCGAACAACAATTTGACAATGACAACCAGCGCACCTACCAACAAAATCACCAGCAGATTGTTCGCCAGGTGCAGTAATGTTTCCCCGCCCCAACTCTCTAACCATTCCCGAAACGGGGCGGCAAATGGTGTGAAAATGGTGTCCTCGTTGAGGAGGGGGATATTGGAACGGCCCATGATGCGCAAATTGATGCTGATGAGGGCAGTTGTGGTCAAAATGGAGGCCAGCAGGCTGTGGATACCCAGGCCGGTAGCAATACGCGCCGTGACCATACCGGCCAAGGCTCCGGCCAAAAAAGCGGCGGGCAAGGTCAGGTAGGGATTCACCCCGGCCACAATCATCGTGGCGGCGATGGCTGCACCTAAAGGAAAACTGCCGTCAATGGTCAGGTCGGGAAAATCGAGGATGCGGAAGGAGATGTAAACGCCCAGGGCCACAAAAGCAAAGCTCAACCCGGTCGCCAGCGAGCCAAACCAGACGTTAAAGGAGAGCGTGCGGATGCTGGGAATAATCAGAAGGGCCAGAAAGCCCAGGATAACAACAGTACCCACCCAGCGGGGCATGACTAAATTTCGGCTTGATGATTCCTTTTTTGCTGGTTTCACTGTTGGTACATCTTCACTAATCATGGCTGCCCTTTTGTGAATTTACACACAATGAAGGTACTCAGCCAAGATTAAGACCGGCCTTACAGTTGGCGGTAGGAGGCATACTTGGTGAGCGTCCATCAATTACTTCCCTGGAAAATCACCACAGAGGCACTGAGACGCAGAGTAAAACCAGGACAAATCTCTGTGTCTCAGTGCTTCTGTGGTTTTCAAAACGGGAACTTGTTTTTAGATGCTTACTTGGCTGCGAGCTTGCCCAACCTCATCAAAACTGCACACAGTCTGCACAACATTTGCAGATTTGCCGCCTATAATGGAACCATGAGTGAGAATGAGAAACGGCCGCCGGCCAACCCCCGCCGCTACCATCAGGCAAATGATCGTAAATTTCTGATCATGGTCATTTTGACGCTGGTCGTGGTAGGCGGCGGCTCGATCGCCCTGATTTTTGGGCCGGTGGCTTTGCTGACGGCGCTGCCTTTTTTGTTGGGCGGCGCTTTGTTGATTTTGCTGCCGTGGGGGTTGTTAACGGCCGTACAAAAATGGCGCGATCATATGGAGCAAGAGGAACGGGATGCGCTTGATCGAGATACTTGACAAATCTGGTAAAGAATTCCATACTAAGAAAAGTGTATTACATAGTATTACCAGGAGATAATAATGACAATTTCAACTCGTAAATCACGTATCTTGAATGTTTCTGTTCCACCAGAAATGTATGCAGAAATCGAAAATGTCGCCCAATTGGAGAATCGCACCAAGAGTGACTTAATCCGGGAAGCATTCCGTCATTACCAGTTTGTCCGCCGCTGGCGACTGCTCCGGCAGTGGGGAACCGAGACAGCCATGCGTTTAGACCTGGAAAACGATGAAGAACTGGAAGCATTTCTGGAATCATGACATTATTGCGCATTGTTTTCGATACTAATGTTTACATTTCGGCTGCTCTTTTTGGTCGTCGGGCAGAAACAGTTATGGAGTTGGCTTCTGCCGGGCAAATCCAACTGGTCACATCTGAAATTATCTTAGCCGAATTGGAGCGAAAACTAAGGGAAAAGATGGGCTGGTCTGCGAGTCAGACACAACTGTTTACCGGCACCATCCGCGATCTGGCTGAAGTGATAGAGCCGGAGATAACGCTGGATGTTGTACCCGATGATGAAGATGATAACCGCATTGTTGAATGTGCTGTGGCCGGTGAAGCGAATTTGATTGTAACATTTGATAAAGATTTACTACGACTGAAATCATACGAAATGATCGGCATCATTACCCCGCGTCAACTCACATTTTATGGATTGGATAAGACGGATAAATAAGCCCGGAAGATGAAAGCATGATAAAACAACGCATTCTGGTAGTTGATGACGATAAAGAAGTGGTGCGGCTGATGCGGGCTTACCTGGAGCAGGCCGGATACGAAGTGCTGGTGGCTTATGACGGGGATACGGCCGTACACATCCTGCGCCGTGACAAACCAGACCTGCTTCTGCTTGATCTGATGTTGCCTGACCGGGACGGTTACGACATTACTCGTCTGGTGCGCAGCGATCCGGCGCTGGCGGCCACGCCTATCATTATGCTCACCGCCCGCGTGGCAGATACGGACAAAATTGTGGGGCTGGAAATGGGCGCGGATGATTACGTGACCAAGCCATACAATCCCCGCGAAGTGGTGGCGCGGGTGCGGGCCAGATTGCGCAGCCAGAGCGCCGTCCCGTCCCAGACATTGCGTGCCGGGGATTTGGCGATGGATGTGGAGCGGCGGGAAGTGAAGGTGAACGGCCGTCTCATTGACCTGACGCCTACCGAATTTAACCTGCTGCGCGTCCTGATGCAGCAAGCCGGCTACGTCTTCACCCGCAGTGAATTGATCAGCAAAGGGCTGGGGCTGGATTACGAAGGGCTGGACCGCACCCTGGACAGCCACATCCGCAACTTACGCCACAAAATCGAACCGGAGCCGCGCCATCCCGTCTACATCCAGACGGTGTACGGTGTGGGCTACCGGTTGGCGGGGGACGTATGAATCGTTTGTGGCTGCGTTTGAGTTTGGCATTTACGGCCGTGGTCCTCATCGCCATCTTTGGCATCTCCAGCGCCATCCGCCTGAACAATGCCGCTCTGACCGACCCCGACAATCCGCCCCCGCCGGAAGTTGTGGAATACTTCGAGCAGTTCCGGCAGCACCGGCTGCTGCCCGACCTGACCTCCACCGTCATCATCATTGGGGCGGTAGCCATTGGCGCTGGCGTCTGGATGAGCCGCAGCTTGACCGCCCCTCTGTCAGAATTGGAAGAAGCGGCCCAGGCTATTGCCCACAATGATTTGAGCCATCGCGTGCGGGTGCATGGCAGCCAGGAAATGATCGCGGTGGGTACGGCCTTCAACGAAATGGCTGCCCAACTGGAAAAAGAGGAAACGCTGCGCCAAAATTTGTTGGCTGACGTCGCTCATGAACTGCGCCACCCTCTCCACATCCTTCAAGGCAATTTGCAAGCCATTCTGGACGACGTGTACCCCCTCGACAAAGAAGAAATTGCCCGCCTCTATGACCAGACGCACCATTTGTCTGTGCTGGTGGAAGATTTACGCTTATTGGCCCAGGCCGAAGCCCGCCAGCTCATTTTGCACAAACAAATGAC
>JAJRTP010000687.1 GCA_024278255.1 Chloroflexota bacterium
CCCAAGATGATGCGGGACGTGATTAAAACGGATTTGCTGCAAGTGCGGGAGACGTATGCAGATACGCGCCGCTCGCAAATTGTGGGCGGTGCAGAGAGCAAGGTGCTGACGGCGACGGACTTGCTGCCGGATGAGCAGGTGTGGGTGCTGGTCGGCGAGAAGGGGACGCTGGCCCGGACGACGTCGCCGGAGATGATTAAGATTCCCCAGAAGCCGAAGGAGCCGCCGTTTGCTTTGCTGCAAGCGAATACGCAGGATATTTTGTACTTGTTTGCTGCGGACGGCCGTACCGTGAGTTTGCCCGTCTACCAGTTGCCCCAGGCGCGGGAATTGGGGGTGGGGACGAATTGGGCGGAACTGACCGGGTTTTCCCGCCGGGATCATCTGGCGGCGGCGCTGGTCTTGCCGGTGCAGGCGGAAGGCTACCTGTTCCTGACGACGCTGGGAGGGGTGGTGAAGCGGGTGCGGGTGGAGGATTTGCCGGGCATCACGTCGGAGCCGTTTACGGTGATGAATGTGGCGGCGGATGATGCGCTGGGTTGGGCGCGTTTGACGAAGGGGGAGCAAGAGGTGATTTTGGTGACGGCCGTGGGTCAGGCCATTCGCTTCAAGGAAGAGTCGGTGCGGGCTATGGGTCTGTCTGCTGCCGGGGTGATGGGCATCAAGCTGGCTGATGAGACGGACGGGTTGGTGGCCATGGATGTTGTAGACCCGGCTGCCTATTTGTGGAGCATTACCGATAATGGGCTGGCGCGGGCGACGCTGCTGAAGGAGTATCCCACACAGGGCCGGCACGGGCAGGGGGTACGAAATATCAAGCTGACAAAGGGTGCGTCTGAAGTGGTGGCGGCTGTAGTCTGTTCGGAAAAGACGGAGATTCTGGTGAAGATGGCTACGGGGTCGGTGAAGAAGTGGCAGGTAAAGAAGGGGGCCATTGGCAGCCGTCAGGTTATCCCCAAAGCGATTATGACGGTGGGGGATCGGAACCGGGTGACGGGGGCGCTGCGCACGGCGGAAAGGCCGGATGTGGTGGATGAGGCTACGGCCGTGCCGCCGCAACAGCTTTCTTTAATGGACGCGGCTAAACCAAAGCGGCGTAAAAAGCGGAAATAGACGGGATTTTGCGGTACAATAGTGGGGATCAGTGGGCAGTGTTCAGTTTTCAGTGTTCAGTAACGTCCACTGAAAACTAAACACTGAGTACTGAAAACTAAAAGACCAAGCGGAGATGATAGAACATGATTTACAAGGACCAATGGGCAACGGATGAACAAGGTAATCAATTTATTTTTACGGTAGAGATGCAGCGTCGTTTGGCGGCGGCGGGATTGGTGGTGGAACCGGCTTCTTTGTCTCAATTGGAAGACAAACCAGCACCGGCCGCGCGGCCTCAGTCGAGGAGTCAGGATAGGGGTAGGGGGACGGCCGTATCCTCCGAATCCCGCTCGGTTGATATTCCTGAACCGCTGACGATTCAGATTGATTCTATGACGGGTAAATACATTGGCCGGATGAAGTGGTATAACGCCAAAAAAGGGTTTGGCTTTCTCATTCGTGGCGGCGGCGAAGAGATATTCTTCCATAAAACCGGCACAGAGATGGATCCGGCTGAATTGCAGGAAGGCCAGTGGGTTTTGTATGACGTGGAAGAAACGCACAAAGGGCCGGAAGCGACCGATATTGAACCGTATGAAGGCGACACGACGGGATTGACGGGGTGAGGCAGCGGCCATGACCATAGAGCGAGCGGGGGACGTGACGTATAAAGGACGGCCGTTAACTGTACTGGGGAAACGGCTGCAACCGGGCGATAAAGCGCCTGGCTTTCGGCTGGTTACGCCCGATTCGCAGGAAGTCACACTGGCAGATTCGGCCGGCAAGGTGCGGTTGATTTCCGTTGTGCCCGCGCTGGGAACGCGCGTTTGCGATATTCAGACGCAGCGTTTTAATGCGGAAGCGGCCAATCTGGGTGAGAATGTGGTGATTTTAACCGTTAGTACCGATGAGCCGTCTGTTCAGGCGGAATGGTGCGGGACGCATGATGCGGATCAGGTGCAGGTGTTGTCTGACTACCGGGATTTGAATTTCGGCAACGCCTATGGTACGCATGTGAAGGAAATGCAGAGGGAGCAGCGTTCCATTTTTGTCGTGGATGCGGCTGACGTTATTACCTACGTGGAGTATGTGCCGGAAATTTCCCAACACCCTGATTATGAGGCGGCAATTACGGCCGTGCAAGCAGCAGCAAACCAGTAAGCCCCCCTATGTCCTCAAACCATTTAATTCAGCAGCGGGCACGGCCGTATGTGGAATTGTTGTTGGAAAACAGCAGCCTGCGGGATAGCCTGACGGATGAGCAGGCAGCGGCGCTGTTGGCGTGGGGGACGGCCGTTATCACCGAAAAAGCTGTACTGACAGCGCAATTCCCGGATGAAGAAGCCAATCGCATACTGGAGCAAACGGGTACGGCCGTGCGTCTGATTATGCAGGGTGTAAATGATTTGGTGGGAGATGTGGGACGGCCGTTGGCTTTTGACATCATTGATGACACCATGATGCGCCTGCTGAAAAATCTGCGCTGGCTGACGGATCGACGGTTGACGCCGGGCCAGCAAGACCAACGGGAGGCGTATAATCGGGCGCGGGATGAGGGGGATGCGGACGCTGCTTTTGCGGCGCTGCTGGCCTTGATTGGTTTTGAGGATAGTCCATCTGCATGAAAATTCGTATAGCCAATTTGGGGTGGCTACTGCTGGTGATAGGGATTACGGCCGTAGCTTGCAATTCTGCCCCCGCCGCTTCTGATCCCATCCGCCAACCAACCCAGACAGACGATTGGTACCAAATTTACTTTACCGATCCTACCTGTCCGCCGGAGGAGGCGCGGCAGGGAGGGCTGGATGAAGTTATTGCTGAAGATTTACGTCAGGCTGAATTGCAGGTGGATGTGGCGGCTTTTGATCTGGATGCAGAACCGATTGTTAATGCTTTGATTGATCTGGCAGATCGGGGTGTGGGTGTGCGGGTGGTCACGGATTCGGACAACGCGGATCAGAGCAGTATCCGCCGTTTGCGTAATGCCGGTATCAGTGTGGTGGAGGACAAGCGGTCGGCGCTGATGCATAATAAGTTTGTGGTGATTGACGGCCGTATCACCTGGACCGGCTCCCTGAACTACACCACCAATGGCGCTTACTGTAACAATAACAATGCCGTCCGCCTGGATTCACCCCGCCTGGCCGCCAACTATATCACTGAAATGGATGAAATGTATGACGGCCGTGCCTTTGGCCCCACATCGCCTGTCAATACGCCAAACGAACAACTTGTTCTGGATGGTATCACTTTGCAAAACTATTTTGGCCCGGAGACAGAGCTTGGCCCCATTATCGGGGCGCAAATTGACCAGGCCGAAAGCGAGATTTTATTTTTGGCCTTCTCTTTCACGCTGGATGATGTAGGCGAACCGATGTTAGATAAGGCTACAGCAGGAGTGAGTGTGCGCGGCGTCTTTGAAACGTCTGGCGCTGCCAGCGATTCCAGCTATTACGGGGATGTGGAAGCGTTTGGGCTGCCTAATCTGGAAGTGCGGCTGGATGGCAACCCGCGCATTATGCACCACAAAGTCATTATCATTGACAGGGAAACGGTGATTTTGGGTTCCTTCAACTTCAGCAGCAACGCGAACAACAGCAATGATGAAAATATCCTCATTGTGCATGATCCGGTTTTTGCCGGTTATTTTGTGGAAGAGTTTACGGCCGTGTGGAATGAGGCAGAATAGACGTGGGTAGCGCCAGGCACGGGGCAAAACGGCCTTAATTGGCTAGATTCGTTCGCCCCGTGTCTGGCGCTGCTCGATAAACTATTTCACCAGAAGAATAGGGCACTGCGCCAGCAGCCCTACTTTTTGGCTGATAGTGCCCCAGCCTTCGTCAGGATGTTCCAGGTCAATTTTGTGGGAGGCCATGACGATGAGGTCAACTTTCTGCTCTTCGGCAAAGCGGATGATTTCCTCGACGCGGTTACCAATGATGATGTGTGGTGTAACAGAAATGGTCTCTCCCTTATAGGGGGCCATGAGAGCGGTCATCTTTTCCTGGGCTTGCTGTTCCAGTTTGTGATAGAAATCGGCAAACTCATCGTAATCGCCCCCGGCAATGAGTTTGATGACGTGCAGCAAGGAAATCTGACCATCGTTTCTACGAGCTACATCGAGGGCAATTTCTAAGGCTTGTTTGTTTCTTTCAGAGAAATCGGTTGGTACTAAAATATGTTTGAACATAAGCTCCTCTCCTTTTCGTAGGGCGATTTTGTAAATCGCCCGCTGGACAATTTGCAAAATTGTTCTACAGATTAACGTAATTTAAGATAAAAATAGGCGCCAACGATAATAATCTGAACGACGACTACCGCCCAGAATTTGGCGCGGAAGCTGGCTTTGGTTGTCTTGTGGTTGAAGAGGTAACGACCCAACAGTGCGCCGATGGTGCCGCCAGCGAATGTTAACGCCAACAGTACCTTTTCCGGGATACGGCCGCGCCCGGCTTTAGCCACCCCTTTATCATACCCAAAAGCCAGAAACGTGATCAGGGTGATGGATATGAGCCAGGATAATAAGGGGTCTAAATTGACACCCAGCCACAAAACGGCCGTCAGTAAAATTGCCAGACCAAATGAGACGATTGCATATACCATGTGTTTGTAAAACCTCCGTCCCGTATTGTATGACCGATTGATTTTTAAGGGCAACTTTTGTTACCTGTTTTATTGACAGACCAGACCCTCATCCCGTATTCTTGGGTCACAATCTATCGCTTATTATGTCGAGGTATAATATAATTTCCATAAACACGGCCATCATCGAAGCCCAAATCCACGTCGTATAGTTGAGTTCAAGGGTGTATAGTCTGCAAGCGTTAGAAGAAGCCATTGTTGTGCTGGAGTCCCATAAAGATGCCTTGTCTGCGGATGTGGCTGATTTGGCTCTGGCTGCCTTGCGCGATAAATTGGCCGATTTGCAAATGGCTCCGGCCAGCCAGCAGTTGGTGCAAGTGACCATTCTGGTGGCAGACCTGTCTGGTTTTACCGCCATGTCTGAATTTATGGATGCGGAGGAAGTGCGGGACACAATCAATGCGGTGTGGCAAAAGCTGGACGGCGCTATTACGTCCTGGGGCGGGCAGGTGGATAAGCATGTGGGGGATGCGATTATTGCTTTGTTTGGCGTGCCTCATGCCCGTGAGGATGATGCGGAGCGGGCCTTGCAGGCGGCGCTGGACATGCACATGGCGCTGGCGCAAATTAATGAGTTGACGCTGCAAAAGATAACGGGCAGTTTACGGGAGCGCCACCAACTGCGGATGCGCATTGGTGTCCACAGCGGGTCAGTGTTTATGGGGGCAGTAGGAGCGTCGGGGGAGTTTACGGCCGTAGGCGACACCGTGATGATTGCCAACCAACTGGAAAAACTAGCCCCCGTCGGCGGCGTGCTAATTTCCCATGAGGTATACGAACAAACGCATAACGCTTTTGAAGTGGAGCCGCGTGAGCCGGAAGTCTTGGGTGAGGGGCAAACTCCCAGTTCCGTTTATGTAGTCACGCGGGAAAAATCATATTTGTTCCGGCGCAAACAGTTGGGCGGTAGCTACCTGGATTCACGGTTGGTGGGGCGGTCGGAAGAATTGGAACAACTGCAAAGCACCCTGCGCCATACCGTTGAAATCGAATCGGTTCAGGTCGTGGCTGTGGTAGGTGAATGTGGCCTGGGTAAATCTCGTTTGCTGTATGAATTTGAGCGAATGCTGAACCTGTTTCCGGAACGGATTACGCTGGGCAAGGGCACGGCCGTAGACAGAACCGGCCAGCCGCCTTACAGTTTATTGCTGGACATGCTGCTGAATTTATTTGACATTCAGCGGCGTAACAGTGAAATGGTCATCCGTAACCGGCTGATGGATAACATCAGGCAGCGGCTGCCCGGAGAGCGGGAAGAAGCCCGCACCAGCGCCCGGCACATTTGCGAGCTTCTCGGCTTTGATTTTTCTGATTGGGAGCGGAGCGGCACGTCTGATTTGGCTGGGGATACGGCCGTGCGTATTGACATTTACGATGATCTGGCCTGGTTATTCACCAGCAACAGTGCCAAATCAGCCGCCACTGTTCTTCTGTTGGACGATTTACAGTGGGCTGATGAAGGTTCTCTGGAATGGTTGGATTACCTGGTGCAATCCCGGCGGGAAAGTCCTTTGCTGTTGGTGTATTCTGCCCAACCGTCCCTGTTTGAGAGACGGCCGTCCTGGCAAACATCCGCGTCTTTGGAAAGCACCATTTACCAACAAATCAGCCTGAAACCCCTGTCCAACATTGACAGCCGCCATCTCCTAAGTGACATTGTGCAGCAAATCCCTAACTTCCCCTCTCGATTGGGCGACCAGATCGTTACTGGCGCCGGCGGTATTCCCCTGCATCTGGAAGAGATTGTCAAAATGTTGCAGTTTACAGGGGTCATTGAAAATATAGAAGACCGCTGGCTGGTACATAATGAAAAACTGATCCAGTTCGAGGGGCCGCTCACACTAACCAACATGCTGGAAAACCGCCTGGAGCAGTTATCCCAAACTGATAAAGCCGTACTGCAAAAAGCGGCCGTATTGGGACGTGCTTTTCAGCCATCCGGTTTACTGTTTTTGAGTAAGGAGGATGAACTGCCTCTGGCAGAAGGGGTTTTGGATACTGTTTTGCAGCGGTTGGAGCAACAGGAATGGATTTACCGGCGGCGGGATATACGTTCTGCCGAGACGCTGTTTTATTCGTTTCCTTACGATACGATGCAGGAGATGATAAGCCAGGCAACCCCGCTGGCGCAGCGACAAGCGTATCATGTGCTGGCTGCTACCTGGTTTGTGACCAACATATCGCCCCAGGCCACCCAAAGCGCCGGCACCGTCGCCTACCATTTCGAGCAGGCAGACCAGATTGATGAAGCTGTGGCCTGGTACGGCCGGGCTGCCGAGCAAGCTCATAATCAAAATGCGCCGGAAACGGCCGTCATCTATTACCGTCGGGCTTCGCGTCTCCTGCCAGATGAGGTAGCCACCACCTCCCAGCGAATGCAGTTTCACGCCGGTCTGGGGTATACCCTGTGCTGGTTGGGTCGTTATGATGAGGCGGCCGATTCCTTTAAGGCAGTGCAGGCTATGGCCAACAGCCTGAGCAATGCCGAAATGTTGGTCAGCGCCTTGTGGGGTCTGTTCCTGGTAGCTTATTTCCAGGATGGCTGGGATGCGGCGCTGGAATATGCCGATGATGGGGAAGCGTTGGCGCGGGATATGCAGTTGGCAAAGCAGCGGCTGCAAATGCAGGTGGGCCGGGGACTGGTGCTGCTGCGTGTCGGGGAACTGCACACGGCCGTAAGCCTCGGTAAACAGGCGTATGCCGCTGGTAAATCTCTGGGTAACCGGGAACGGGCCTACAGCCATGTTTTGCTGGGGCAGGTAGGGCGGGAGATGGGTCATTATCAGCAGGCTGTTCAGGCTTTCGAGAAGGCCCGGAAACTGTTCCGCCAACTGAAAGATGCCATGTGGCAGGATTTGCTTCTGGCAGAATTGGGCCAGTTAGCTCTGGATCAACATGATTGGGATACGGCCGTGACCCATTACCAGACCTGCCTCATTTATTCACAGGATCAAGGCCATTTTTACACCACTGTTGTTTCCTTGCGCCAGTTGGGCCACATTGCTTTGCAGCAGCGCCAATATCATGAAGCAGAAGTCAACTTCCGTCAGGCATTAGCTCTGGCGGAGAAGGCAGACAGCGTTGTCTACCGGGCCTATTTGGCGGCTGATATGGGCACATTGCACTTGTCACAGGCTGTGGCGACACCGGGATCAGCCCTGGAAATGGTAGACAAAGAGGAACATCAGGAGGTGGCTTTTTCCTGGTTGGAGAAAGCGTTGAAATTGGCGCGGCATGCCCGAAAACCGCTGGTTATTGTCACGGCCATGTCCGATTTGGCCTAGCTATTTCTGGAAGACCATTTGCTGGATGAGGCCGAGAGCCAAGCCATCTTAGGTGTGAGTGTGGCGGAAAAGACCTTGCAAAAACAGCCAGGACGGGCCATGAAACGGACAACGGCCGTAGCCTGGCGCGTGCTGGGTCAGGTTTTGGCCAAAGTGCCCCAAAAAGAAAAACTGGCGACCATCTCCGGGCAGCAGGTGGATGCCAGCACTTGCTTTGGCCGCAGCTTGCAGCTTCTGGATGATTTAGGCGAGCCTGACTCGGTGGAAAAAGCTATCACCTTACGCGCCTCTGCCTTGTACGAACTGCATCGCGGCCATGATGACCGGGCCAAATCGCTGCGGCGGCAGTCCATCCTTCTCTTCCGCCGCCTGGGGCTGGATAAAGAAGCTTTGCAGACAAAGGATTTGGTGGCCTGGTAAAATGAGCAGCCGGAAGCAATACCAACAGGCGATTGCCGCTTTGCAGTCCCAACGTGATTTGTTGGGGGATGCTGTGGTAGATACCACAGTTGCCGTGCTGCAAGAGCTGCTGGGGGGGGGAGACGGCCGTACC
>JAJRTP010000054.1 GCA_024278255.1 Chloroflexota bacterium
AGACTTTGACGCAAGGCGCTTCTGCGCAGTGCAGACACGGCCGTGTCATATAAAAATCCGTACCATTTTCCGTGCGCTCCGGGAAGCCCACATTCCAGCGCATCTCATCTTCCGCCACATTATTCGTCGCCTGGCACGTCCAGACGCAGTATTGGCAGCCAATACATTTATCCAGATTGATGCCCATGCCCCATTTGTACGCTTCGCTGGCCTCCGTTTCCCGGTTCAACCCTTGTACGGCTTCGGCCGACAGCGGCCCGACCATAAAGACACGGGTGACTACGGCTGCCGCGGCCGTGGCGCCGGCAATCTTCAAAGCATCCCGGCGCGTCAGAAGCGGCTGCTTTTTCTTCTTGGGTTCTCGTTCCGGCGTTTGATCTTGCTCTTGATCAGCCATGATCTTCTTCCTCCCGGTCTCTGGCGCGGATATTGTGAGCGATGAACCAGGCCGTTGTCCCACCCAGTACCAGGCCAACAATAGCCCCCTGGAACAGTAAAGAGATATTACGGCTGGCTAATGCTGTCTCCAGCGCCTGGATTTGTTGTTCCGGTGATAATTCCTCTTCGCCGGTAACGGCCGTATCTTCCCCAGCCGCTGAAGCCAACGAAACCGGCACAATCTCACCTTCACTATCAACATTGGCCGCCTTGGCTCCGCCCTCATAACCGGGCAGCGAGAAACCGGCGTGCAAAGCATCCGTATGGCAGGCTACGCACGTTTCCGGGGTGATGATAAACGAATGGCCGGTAGGCACAATACCATCGTCCGGCAAGGGGTCCGGGGGGATGACCAGAGCGTGGCAGTCTACACAGCCAATGCCCTTTTGCACGTGCAAATCTTCCAGATAATGCTCCATGTCATCTTTGTGACAGTTGATACACAAATCATCCGGCACGTCGAACAACTGGCCCTGACTGTGGGGATCATGGCAGTCCATACAACCAATATCTTCCGTGGCGTGTGCCGTGCGATGCCACTCGCCCAGCGTCGTGGTATGGCACGTGCCGCAGTATTCTGTATCAGCCAGGATGGGAACCGGCTCCGGGGGATGTTCGCCCGTCACGTTACCGTGGCAAGCGCGGCATTCCACCCCTTCGGCATCATATTCGCCGGTAGCCGGCTGGAAATTGGTGGTGTGACAGGCCAGACATTCGGCCGGCTCACCCAAACCCTGCCACTGCCTCTGGAAATTCTCGTCATCAAAAGCATGAGCGTGGGCGCTGTCCTGCCAATGCTCGGCCACGTCCAGATGGCATTCCTGGCAGTCCTGCGTGTCCTGCACTTCGGTGACGGCCGTATCTTCCCCATCACCTTCATTTTCCCCGCCTTCCTGCCGGGGTGGCGCGGCCGAGGCTGATTGATAGCTTACGGCCGTCAATCCCAAAAGTCCCGCCAGCAAACTAACCAACAAAATCCAGCCCATCTGTTTATGTAAGGTAAATGATCTCATCGTCCTACCCTTTTCCTATATGGACATCTCTTCCGTTCGACTGATAAAATCCCAAAACGCCGTTTGGGCCACCGTAGCCGGGCGGCGCGTGTGGCGGCCAATAAAAATGTCGCGCTGAATGTGCAAGCCATGCACGTCAATCAAAGCCACCCGATCCTGCACCAGCTTGGTGTAAACCATGTTAGAGACAAAGCCAACGCCAATCCCTTCTTCTACCGCCAGGGCGATGGCTTCTGAATTACCCAATATCAGCAGGGTTTCCAAGCGGTCCGGCTCAATGCCTACGGCCGTCAACCCGGACTCCACCGCCTGTTTTGTGCCCGATCCATCTTCCCGCAAAATAAAGTCGCCCGAATACAGCTCTTCCGGCTCAATCGCATCCCGCTGCGCCCAGGGATGATCCAGCGGGGCAATCAGCACCACCGGGTCAACCGTAAACATGCGCAGTTCCAATTCCCGCGGGGCCAATTCCGGCTGGCTCACCAACGCCAGATGAATTTCCCCTTCACACAGCCGCTCCAACGACTCCATTTGGGAAGCCACGTGGCAGGACACCTTCACCTGCGGGTACAGCCGGTGAAAATCCGCCAACAAATGAGGCAGGATGTACTTGCCAGGCGTCGTACTGCATCCCACCAGCAAATGCCCATGCACTTCCCCTTCCAGTGATTTCATCATTTCCTCAATATGCACCGACCGGCTCACAATATCCCTGGCCAGCGGAACCAGGGCCATTCCCGCTTCCGAAAGTTGCAGTGTGCGGCCGGAACGAATGAATAATGGCTGTCCAAAATGATGCTCCAGTGTCTGAATGTGCTGGCTGACGCTGGGCTGCGTCATATGCAGCCGGGCCGCCGCCTGGGTAAAGTTGAGCGCTTCCGCCGCTGCTAAAAAAACGTTGAGTTGGTGTGTGTCTAACATAATTAACCTCGCCGCTTGTGAAGAACTTCACATGACGCTTGTGAATATTCTAACAAAGCCTATTAGGAACTCAATAGGATAAGCCATTTCCTCCATCACTCTTGCTTATGGAAGTGCCCAAGAAAGACCTATAAGCAAAACCTTGTCTTGTATTGATTTAACCATAGGTTTATTTATACTGATAGTGAAAATTTTCACGTACTTTAGGTGACGAATGGTCAACTATGTTCCCGGAAGTAGCCCGATTTTGTAAATCGGGCGGCGATTTACAAAATCGCCCAACATGAGAGGAGAGAGCATTGAATCAGACAAACGCAAACACCAGGTTAAGGAATCTTATGGTCATTGCCGGGCTGGCAGTGGTTGTTTTGCTTCTGCTGGGCTGCCAGGCGCAAGGGGTGGCCGATTCTGATGCGGCAAGTGAAAGTGTGGCGCTGGCTTTGGAACCTACGGCCGTTCTCCCCACCCTCACCCCCGCAGCTGCCGAAGAAACGGCCACGCCTGCCATTGAAGAGATTGACAAATGCCTG
>JAJRTP010000688.1 GCA_024278255.1 Chloroflexota bacterium
AGGGGATGAGCGCGGTCAGGGCTTCGTCCAGGTCTTTGTAGATGCTGAAGGGAGGTGTGACGGCCGTATCCATCAAAGCCAACTGCGCCTCCCCTCGTCCCGTAAGCAGCAAAATCGCTTCCCGCACCCCGGCAGCATGTCCCGCCTGAATATCGGTCAAAGCATCGCCAATCATTACCGATTGGCTCAAGTCTATTGGGTGGTCGGCAGCAGCCTGAAGGAGCATACCGGGCTGCGGTTTGCGGCAAGGGGCATTTTCACCGGGAGCGGCAGGACAAATGTAAGTGGCGTCAATACGGCCGTTTGCCTGCCGCACCACTTCTATGATGCGGTTGTTGAGGGATACGGCCGTTTCATACGAAATAATCCCCCGCCCCACCGCCGATTGGTTTGTGATCAGAATGATCTTGTGCGGCGTCTCCCGAATCCGGGCCAGCGCCGCCAACGCCTGGGGAAAGAACTCCACATCCGCCCAGGAACGCACGTAGTCTGCCCGATTTTCAATAATTACGCCATCCCTGTCCAAAAATATAGCCGGATACCGCCGCTCAATCTCCAATCTCTAATCTCCCATCTCTACAGGTTTTATACAATCCGGCGAATCATTTTTCGGGCTGTTGACCAATGTGCTGACGGGGTAGGCGTCCAGTTTGTCGGCGGGATACGGCCGTAACAAATGCAGCCCTTGCTCAGGCTGATCGCCCGGATCAAGCCACATCCCATAATCTTCCGGCTCCAGAATGACGGGCATCCGGTTGTGGATGGGTGCCACCAGTTCGTTGGGGCAGGTTGTTAAAATGGTACAGGATTGTAAACTATTGCCCTCCGGGTCGCGCCACACTTCCCACAAACCGGCCAAGCCCAGCACGCCATCATCGGCCGCGTGAATGTAGTAGGGTTGTTTACGGCCGTTCCGTTTCTGCCATTCATAAAACCCGTCCGCCGGAATAATGCAGCGCCGCCGCTTGAACGCCGCCCGGAAGGATGGCTTCTCTGCCACCGTCTCCGCGCGGGCATTGATCATACGCGCCCCCATGCTCATATCTTTCGCCCAGGACGGGATTAGCCCCCAGCGAAAAAAGGTCAATTCACGCTGCCCCGTCTCCGGCGACAGGCGCACGGCAATAACTGGCTGCGTAGGGGCAATGTTGTAGCGGGGGACAGCGGGCGGGATGCCCACCACAGCCGCCATATCCAGGCCAAATATCTCCGCCAATCGTTCCGTATCTGAAATCAAAGCAAAACGGCCGCACATAACATTCTCCGGGATGGCACCAGATAAAGAAAAGAACAGATTTTTTCGACCAAACGAATCTGCTCCTTTCTCAATCTGTTGTACTCATTGAACTACGCCTCAATTCGTTGTAATCTTCTACTATCTCACTTTACCACTTTCGATAAGGGATTACAAAACTATGGAACAACTCGCCAAAACGCCAGAACCGCAATGTAAGCATGGATGAAATCGAGAAAACCAACCGGACTTATGCTCAAATTGCCACCGCGTATGCCCAGGCGCAGCAGCACCGGCATATGCTGGCGCGGCACGTGGCCCGCTTTGTGGCGCTGGTTCCGCCGGGCGGGTTAGTGTGGGATGTGGGCTGCGGCCCGGGGTTTGATACGGCCGTTCTGCGCCAACACCATCTCCACGCCTATGGTCTAGACTACTCCCACCCCATGATTACCGCCGGGCGGGAACTGATGGGCCAGCAAAACATCTTTATCCAGGCCGACATGCGCCATCTGCCCTTTTGTTCCTGCGCCGACGGGTTATGGGTCTGCGCCTCCCTGCTGCACCTGCCCCGCCGCGACGCCCCGGCTGCCTTGCAAGAATTTTACCGGGCGCTGCGGCCGGGCGGCATTTTGTACCTGTCTGTGAAGATGGGGGAAGGGGAACGGTGGGTGGAAGGGGGATACGGCCGTGCCCTGCCCCGCTTCTTCACCTACTGGCAGTCCGACGAACTGGACAACCTGCTAACCAAAACCACCTTCAAAATCATAGACGGCTGGATTGATCACACCGACCAAACCCGTTGGTTAATCCGGTTTGCCGTCAAATAAGCATATGGACAAATTATCTGTGTTATAATAACCAAGTATCCCTTTGACACACTAGCATCAACCGTTCATATCGATCGAGGAACACGGCATGACAGCTTTACAGGATTTGCTTCAAGACCTGACACAACTGGAAACCGAATTGCGCCGCTTTGAGCTGGAATTCGGCATTCGTTCGGCTGATTTTTATCAAGCAATGATGCGTGGTGATTTGGAAGAATTTGACGCGCTGGACGAATATCGTATGACATTTCTGGAATGGTTGGCTCTGTATAAAACATGGTTAAGCCTGGATGAAAAATATCAGCAACTAGCCCACCGGCAACCAATAGCTGTCCAACTCAAAACAAATCTCGAAGCGATTCATGCCTGATTTCCTGTCTTCTCCCGACACTTACCAATCATTTTTATATTCGTTACCGGAACAATACCCCTGGATTCATCAATCGAATCTGGCCTATATCCCTACAGGTAATCGTTTCGGCCGTGTGGAAGGTGCATTATTCTTTATCCCCGACCTGGTTTTATGCATACAGGAATTTCTCAATTTCGAGTTAGGCGTTATTGAAGCGTATGGATATGAACTCTCTCGGACGAAAATACCATTTGACAGTCCCGATTTCCCAACCTTGACCGCTTACTGCAAAGCCAGCTTTTCCCAAAAAGAGAAGTTGTATTGGTACGATTCATTTCCTCACCCGCATATTCTCGAACTTGCCAGCACCAATCCACACCACAAACATATCCACCCCAATATAAAACGTAATCGCATACCCGCGCCCGATATATCTTTTACTCGGCCCAACTTACCATTTTTGCTTGCCGAGATAAAGCAACTGTTATAACCTCGCCTATGCCCACAACACTTCTCTTTATCCGACACGGTTTGACTGACTGGAACGCCGAGAAGCGGTGGCAAGGCCACGCCGACGTTCCCCTAAACGAAACAGGACGCACCCAGGCCAATGCCCTGGGCCACCGTCTGGCCGATTGGCCGATTGAGCGCATTATCAGCAGCGATTTGCAGCGCTGTGCGCAGACGGCGCAGGCTATTGCCACACATCACCCCCACATTGATCTAACTTATGACCCCATCTGGCGGGAACGGGATGTGGGCGATTTTTCGGGACTCACATTTGGGGAAATCCGCGAACAATTTCCGGAGATATGGGCTAATTCCCAGCGGGGCATGTTAAACCCACCCAATGCCGAACCCTATGAGGCTCTACGCCACCGGGCTATGACTGCCTATGAACAAGTGCTGGCTGCCCACACCGGACAAACAGTGGCCATTGTAACCCATGGCGGTATTTTGCATACGCTGATCGCTCAATTGATTCATATCCACGAAGACAAATACGGCCGTTTCTCCCTGCGCGGCAACACTGGCTTGAATATTATCGAGGTAACGGACGAAGGCGAACCGTATTTGACCCGGCTGAATGATACCAGCCATTTGGAAAACGGTTTTTTGACAAGGTGACCATCACCCGGCAACTTTGCCACTCTGCAAC
>JAJRTP010000689.1 GCA_024278255.1 Chloroflexota bacterium
AAGGAGATACCCGTCGTCTCTATTCAGCGCGTAAATTAGTAGAATATATTTTTGTCGCCCTGGTGGTGCTGCTGGTGGGGCGGATTTGGCTGGCCGGGCTGGACACATTGGCCACGTATTTGGGGCTGCTGTCGGCCGGTCTGGTCATTGCCTTGCAGGATTTGATTGTGTCGCTGGCCGGCTGGTTGTTTATTATTTGGCGACGGCCGTTTGTCGTCGGCGACCGGGTGCAAATCGGCGACATTATGGGAGACGTAATTGACATTCGCATCTTTGCCTTCAGCCTGCTGGAAGTAGGCGGGCAAATTGAAGCCGAACAGAGTACCGGACGCATCATCCACATCCCCAACAGCGTCGTATTCAAAGAACCCGTAACCAACACCCATCAAGGGCTGCCCTACGTCTGGCACGAAATCCCCGTGACTGTCACCTTTGAGAGCGATTGGGAAAAAGCCAAAAGACTCCTGAGCCAAATCGTGGAACATTACGCCCCGGACGTTTCCGAAGGCATCCGGCGCTACAAACAAAGCACAGACCGTTTTGTTATTTCCTATACCAACATTTCGCCCACAGTGTATACTAGCGTGGTGGACAGCGGTGTCATGCTGACCCTGCGTTATCTGGTTGATCCGCGTCACCGCCGCACCAGTGAACAGCAAATCTGGGAGGGCATCTTACGCGCCTTCAAGCCACATTGGGATATTGATTTTGCCTATCCCACTCAACGGGAATATATCCATTACGAAGAGCGGAAGAGAAAACCGGACCCGCAGGAAGCGGATACCGTTGTGGCCATCAGACCAAAACGGCCGTCCGCCCCATCCTAATGACAAATTTCCCAAATACCAATTACAAATATGACCCTACCAATTAAACTAAACGACGAACAACAAGCAATGCTCAACGGAGAACGCGGTCTGGCCAAACAAATGGGGATGCGCCTGCTGGTGGATATGGCCGCCACCGCCGGGGTGAGCGAATTTATCCCCATCACCAGCGCCCATCTTTCCGGCGTTTCGCCGCTGACGGGCGGCCTGGGGCTGCGTCAATTCCTGGCTAAATTGGCGGCCGACCCGGAAGCGCAGGTAGCCGTACCCACCACCCTCAACTCGGCCGGCTGTGATGAGGATCAGTTTGACGAGATGCGTATCGTGGCCCCCCACTTCCGGGAACACAATCACGAAATTGTGGAACAGTACACCCGCCTCGGCGTGCGCCCCACTCAATCTTGCATCCCCTACGAATGGGAGGGGGTGGTGGCTGACGGGCCGGCCGCCTGGGCCGAATCTAACGCTATCTGTTTTGGCAATTCTTACACGGGGCTGATTACCAACCGGGAATCGGGGCTGTCGGCGCTGGCCTGCGCCCTGACGGGGTACACACCCAAATACGGCCTGCTGGATGAGCGCAACCGCCGCCCCAACCTGTTTGTCGTGGTCACGACTGAACTGACCGACCCGGCCGATTTTTCCATTTTGGGCGACTGGATTGGCAAGCAGCGCCAGTCTGATTGGGAGATGCCGTATGGCCCTATCCCCGTCATCCAGGGCTTACCAGCCGATTTGACACACGAGCAGAAGAAGGCGCTGACGGCTGCCGCCGCTAATTATGGCTGCCCGATGTTGTATATTGATGGAGTGGAGGAACGGCCGTCCGGCTATTTTCAGTCCCGGTTATTCTTTGGCGAACGGGAACTGCGGCAGCGATATGAGGCGTTGTATCCGGATACGGCCGTGTCCCTCATCGTCATCGGCTGTCCCCAGGCGTCTTTGGGCGAACTGAAAGTGACGGCCGAACTGCTACAAGACAAACACGTTGCCCCCGACGCCCCGCCTCTGTGGGTCTTCACCTCCTCTGCCAACAAAGCCATCGCCGAAAAAATCGGCCTGGCCGAAATCATTACCGGCGCCGGCGCCCTCCTGCTGGAAAACACCTGCCCGGAAGTGGTTCCCTACGACCCAAACTGGGTGAAACACATCCTGACCAACTCCATGAAAGCGGAACATTACATCACATCCGGCTTGAACAGCATCCCCACGTCGGTAATGAATCTGGCGGATTGTGTGGCCGTGGCGACGGGAGAGTTGGCGGTTGGAGATCGAGGATTGGTTGAAACGCCTATTTTAGACCAACAAGAAAGGCAGACACGGCCGTTACCCCCCCTGCCGCCTCGCCCCTCACCCGTCCGCAAAGCAACCGGCCCGTTTGAAGCCCAAGGGTACGGCTTGCCTTCCCAGAAAAACTTCACCGTCACCGGCGAAGCGTTTGTCACCGGCACACCCATCACCCTGCTCGGTTTTGTCAACCGAGAAACCGGCGTCATTGAAGAACCGGGCCATCCGGCTAACGGGCAAAGCATGGCCGGGAAAATTGCCATCTTCCCCAAAGGCAGCGGCTCTACCGTGGCTCCCTACGTCCTTCTGGAATTGTATTACCGGGACAAAGCCCCCCTGGCCATCGTCAACACGGAAATTGACCAGCAAAGCGCCCCTGCCTGCTCGCTGGAAGGCATTCCTTACGCCTACGATTTTGACAAAGACATCATCCGCCACATCAACCCCGGCGACCAAATAGAACTGAAGCGGGAAGGGAACAAAGTCACTATCCGCGTTCTGGAACGCAACAAAGAGTAGAGACGCCACTATGTCTGAATTCTTAAACCTTATTCTAGCCATTATTATTATCATATTTGTCGCCAAAACAGCCGGTGCTTTAAGTGTGCGCATTGGGCAGCCGTCCGTTTTGGGGGAACTGCTGGCCGGGTTAATTCTGGGGCCAACGGCACTGAATATGCTGGAAGTATGGCCCATGTTTGCCGACGACCATTTGCTGCCAGAGACGTTGACGTTGATGGCTGAGTTTGGCGTCTTGCTGCTGATGATGCTGGCCGGCCTGGAACTGCACATTAATGAACTACTGGAGACAGGTAAGGTGGCCGGACTGGCCGGTTCGTTGGGTGTGTTGATTCCTCTGGCGCTGGGGTATGGCACGGCCGTACTCTTTGGCCTGCCCACCACAGAAGCGGTCTTTATCGGTCTGGCCCTGTCCGCCACCAGCGTCAGCATATCGGCGCAAACGTTGATGGAATTAGGCGTACTGCGCAGCCGGGTGGGATTGTCCATGCTGGGGGCGGCCGTATTCGACGATGTACTGGTGATTTTACTGCTCTCCCTGGCCTCCCTCCTGTTGGTAGGCGGTGGCAGCGAAGGCGGCATTGGCCCCTTATTTCTGACCATCGGGCGGATGGTAGGTTATCTGGTAGGTGCGTCCCTCATAGGCATTTGGTTATTACCCCGGCTGGCCAACAAAGTCAGCGACGTCAATATCCATTACGGCATGTTGACCTTTGCCCTGGCCACAGCTCTGCTGTACGCCTGGACGGCCGAAGCTGTGGGCGGGATGGCCGGCATCACCGGGGCTTTTCTGGCCGGTCTGTTTTTTGCCCGCACCCCTTACCGCCGCGACATTGAGCAAGGCATTGCTGCTATGGGTTACGGTCTTTTTGTGCCCATATTCTTCGTGAATATCGGGTTGAGCGTTAATTTGGCGGCCATTACCGGCAGCGCCTGGATTTTTGCTATTGTTCTCACACTGGTCGCCATTGCCAGCAAGATTCTGGGCTGCGGCGCCGGCGGGCGGCTGGGCGGGTTGACCAATCGGGAATCATTCCAGTTAGGCGTGGGGATGGTTTCCCGCGGGGAGGTCGGCCTGATCGTGGCCGCTTTTGCCGTGGCGCAAGGCGTTTTGACACAGGACAGCTTTTCTATTACGGTATTTATGGTGATTATTGCCACCCTGGTAACGCCACCCATGCTGCGGCTGTCCTTTGCCAAAGAGAAAGAAGCGGCCGCAACATGATGTTTGTGGCGTAATTTGGCGTATTGCGCCGAAAATTGCGCCGTCAGGAGAGAGTTACTATGTACATGGTCATGCTCATTCTGCACAAGATGGATGAATGTACACCCGTACTGGATGCCTGGGAGGAAACCGGCGTCGGCGGTATCACCATTTTGGAAAGCTCTGGTCTGGGACGGATGCGTAAAGCCAGAGATCAATCCGGTATGCCTTTGATGCCCAGCTTGTCCGATTTTCTAAAGCGCCCAGAAGTACGTCACCGTACTATTTTCACGGTTGTGGACAGTGAGGCCTGGGTGGATCGCCTGATTGAAGCCACAGAACGGATTATTGGCGATCTGGAAAGACCGGACAACGGGGTTATGTTTGTCCTGCCAGTTTACCGGGCAAAAGGGCTAAGAGGCGGACAAGAACGATCAAAATACAAATGACGGCCACAGTTGCTGTAGGAATCACCGGGGGGAATGGGCGCGAAGGGACTCGAACCCCTGACCTCACGGATGTGAACCGTGCGCTCTAACCAGCTGAGCTACGCGCCCCAGCTAGACACTTATTATAACATTGGCCTCTTGCCGGGACAACTCAAACTATCGCCGACTTTTCTGCTATAATATCTCCATGAAGGTGAAACGCGCCACGTATGACTCTCCCTGGAAAGTTATCATTGAACTCTACTTTCCTGAATTTGTAGCATTCTTTTTTCCGAATATTTACAACCAGATTGATTGGGAAAAAGGGTACACATTTCTTGACAAAGAATTGCAGCAAATTGTGCGGGACGCGGAAACGGGTTCGCGCCGCGTGGATAAACTGGTGCGCGTTACCCGTCGCAGCGATGGCGCGGAAGCTTGGGTTCTGATTCACATTGAAGTCCAGGGAGAACCGGAAAAAGCTTTTGCCGAGCGGATGTACATTTACAACTACCGGTTGTTTGACAAATACAAACAGCTGGTAGTCAGCCTGGCTGTGTTGACAGATGACAACCCAAATTGGCGACCGTCCCGGTTTAGTTATGAATTGTTTGGCGGCCGGGTATTGCTGGAGTTCCCCATCGCCAAGCTGTTGGATTACGCGGCCAATTGGGAAGCGCTGCAGGAAAATGACAATCCTTTTGCCGTAGTAACAATGGCTCATCTGCAAACGCAAGCCACGCAGCGCAATCCCGCAGACCGCTACGCTGCCAAACTGACGCTGGCAAAAATGTTGTACCGTAAAGGGTACGGCCGGAAGGATATTCTGGAACTATTCCGGTTTATTGACTGGGTAATGCGTTTACCCCCGGAACTGGAGGAACAGTTTATGAGCGACGTCATTGCTTATGAAGCAGAGGAAAAAGAACCATTCCTGGCCCCATTTGAAATTCTGGCTATGCAGCGCGGCCGGGAACAAGGGCTGGAACAAGGGCTGGAACAAGGGCTGGAATCGGCGCGGAAGCTGTTGTTAATGACTGTGCAGGTGCGTTTTGCCCGGCCGTTACCTCAAACCGCGCAAGAACGTCTGGAGACAGTAATAGATACGGCCGTATTGGAAAACCTGCACCGTAAAGCCTTACTGGCCGATTCGCTGGATGAATTTACTGATTATTTAGTGGACCAAACAGGACAGCAATCATGAAAGCATTTGTGACGGGCGGGTCTGGTTTTATTGGGCAGCGGGTGGTGCGCAAGCTGGTAGAGCGGGGTTGGGACGTTTACGCGCTGGCCCGGTCGGAACGCAGCGCGGCAATTGTGACGAATTTGGGGGCTACGGCCGTACCCGGAGACATTACCGATACCGCATCCATGCGGCCGGGGATGGAAGGCAGCGACGTGGTGTTCCACATCGCCGCCTGGTACAAAATCGGCGCATCTGACTGGACACAAGCGGAAGCGATTAACGTGGGTGGTACGCGGCGTGTTTTGCGACTGGCCCAGGAGTTGGGCATTCCCAAAGTGGTGTACGTTAGCACAGTAGCCGTTTTTGGCGATACGCACGGGCAGTTGGTGGATGAAACTTATTTTAATGCCGGCCCATTTGACACAGAGTATGAACGCACCAAATGGCTGGCTCATTATAAAGTAGCTGTGCCCTTAATAGAAAAAGGGGTTCCCATTACCATTGTGATGCCGGGCGGCGTGTATGGGCCAGGCGACCACAGCTACATGACGGAAATGATGCGTATGTTTTACCGGGGCCTGCCCGTCTTACCGGGGCCGGACCTGACGGTGACGTATGCGCACGTGGAAGATGTGGCGGAAGGCATTGTGTTGGCGGCAGAGAAGGGTGTTCCGGGTGAAAGCTATATTTTGGCCGGGCCAGCCATCCCCTTGGGCGAGATGGTGGATTTTTGGGGCCATTTGCTGGGGAAACGGCCGCCGGCCATCCGCATTCCGGGAAGATATTTACGGCCGTTTGCCCCCATAGCCGACTTTCTGCACAACTTGATACCGGGGATGCCTGACACCTTCAGCGGAGAAGCAGTTGCCAGCCTGAGCGCCACGTATATGGCCCGCTCTGACAAAGCCCGCACGGAACTGGGTTGGCAGACACGGCCGTTGCAAACCGGCATGTTGGAAACCTTCGCCTGGATCGAGGAAACCGAACCGCCAGCCGCCCATCAACGAGAGAAAAAATTCGCTTTGGCCGCTGTTGGGCTGGCTATTATATTGCTGCTGTTTTGGTTATTGGGCCGGCGGAGCAAGAAAAACGAATAACACGGTATTCCTCATACAACAAAAAAACAGGCAGAAGATTTCTCTTCTGCCTGTTTGCTTTTTTACGTTAAAGTATAATTTTTAGAAATGATTTTGCTGGCGGCGTATCTGGCGAAGTCGGCGTTGACGTTGAATTTTGACAGCTTTTACCTGCATTTGGGTACACCGTTTATACATAATAGCTAACATGACAAAGAACATTATGGATGCCAACAAAACTAAAATCATTACATAGCCTCACTTTTTACAGAATGGTTCCCGATAGACCCTATAACAATAATACGTTTTACTAAAAAATTCAAGCCCCAATTTGTAGGAAGGTGGGTTTATTTATCTACTAGAGTTATTTCAGAATAAGAGGGAAAGACAGATTACCCCTTTCCCCATTTTTGAACCTTAATAAACATAGCGACTCCTTTTTGCAAAGTTGACTAAACCGGCAACGGCAACAACCCGTTCAGTATGCAACTTGCG
>JAJRTP010000690.1 GCA_024278255.1 Chloroflexota bacterium
ATTACGAGCGGGTTTGTTGAGGGAATGAACAGCAAAATTCGAGTTTTGAAACGGATTGCATTTGGCATTCCCAACTACAACCATTTTCGCCTGCGAATTATTGGCTTTTGCGGTTAAACCCCACAAAAGCTCAGAGAACCAGAAAGATTAGACCTGTATACCCAAATCACAGACCGGGTGGTGGGCGACATTCGCGGCTTGCTGGATGACCGTCTGATGGAAAAACTGGTCTGGGCCAGCATGAAAGCCGTCTATTCCACCCTGATTGCCCGGCATGAGGATTGGGAGATTGCTGAGACTTTTTTTAATTCCGTTACCCGGCGTATCTTTTCCACGGTGGGTGTGGACCCGCAAATCGAATTTGTGGCGACCGACTTTGACACGCCGCCTACTTTTGCCAGCGATCCGGTTTACCGCGCGTATGAGGCAGAGGGGGATACGGCCGTTCTCATCCACACCATCCTTGCCGACTTCGATTTTCAGGCGCCATTTGCCCATCTGGAAGAAGACATCAAGTTGGCAGCCGCTTTCCTGGACGGCCGTTTAACCGGGATGAACGCCGAATTGCAGCAGATTGATATGGTGATGACCGGCTTCTATCGCGGCAAAAGCGTCTATCTGGTTGGCCGGCTCGTCGCCCGGAACAGCATCATCCCCTTTATCCTGGCCCTGCAGCACGATGAAGGCGGCATTTATGTGGACAGCGTGTTGTGTGACGAAAACAGCGCCAGCATCCTGTTCAGCTTTGCCCGCTCCTATTTTCACGTGCAGGTGGCACGGCCGTATGACCTGGTACAGTTTCTCCACACCATCATGCCCCGCAAGCGCATTGCCGAAATCTACATCTCCCTGGGCTACAACAAGCACGGCAAAACGGAACTGTACCGCGACTTGCTGGACCATCTGGCCCATTCAGATGAACAGTTTCACATTGCTCCCGGCCAGCGCGGCATGGTGATGACCGTTTTCGTCCTGCCCGATTATGATCTGGTCTTCAAGATTATCAAAGACAAATTCAGCTACCCCAAGAAGACCACCCGGCAGGAAGTGGTGCAAAAGTACAAGATGGTTTTCCTGCATGATCGTGCCGGCCGTCTGATTGACGCCCAATCTTTTGAACATCTCAAATTCAGAGAGGAACAGTTTGCCCCGGAACTGCTGGCGGAGCTGCGGGAGATTGCTTCCAGCACGGTCCAGGTGAATGGGGATTCGGTGATTGTGGCTCATGCGTATGTGGAGCGGCGGGTGATTCCGCTGGATATTTATTTGCGGGAGGAAGATGAGGCGGCGGCGCAGGCGGCCGTTTTGGACTACGGGCAGGCAATTAAGGATTTGGCGGCGACGAACATCTTCCCCGGCGATATGCTGCTGAAGAACTTTGGCGTTACCCGCCACGGCCGTGTCGTGTTTTACGATTATGATGAGTTACGGCCGTTAACCAGTGTCAACTTTCGCCGCTTCCCCCAGTCCGCCTCCTACGAAGATGATCTGTTCGACGAACCCTGGTTCCACGTCAACGAAGACGACGTCTTCCCCGAAGAATTTATGCGCTTCATGGGGCTGCCCATCAAATTACGCAGTTTGTTTATCGAGCATCATGGCGATTTGCTGGATGTGGCATTCTGGCAAACCACCCAAAACCGCATCCGGGCTGGTGAATACATCGGCATTTTGCCTTATACCCAAAGCCAGCGCCTGCGGCCGCGCCCTTAGTGACTGCCCGGAAATTAGTTCGTAGTAACGACTTTAGTCGTTCAGACCGCTAAAGCGGTTACTACGAACCAAAATCGCTAAGTTATTTCCGAACGCCTACTTAATTTAGGTGGTGGCTTGTTTCCGGCGAGCCTTGGGCGCCAACCATAGGGCTGCCAGCGAAATCAATATTGCCAAAGCGGCCAGTTGAAAAGCAAACTGGTATGTGCCTGACAAATCAAATAGATACCCGGCCAGCCAGGGAAACAAGGCAGCCCCCGCACCAAAAGCGGAACCAACCGCCCCGTTTACCGCTCCCATCGCCGTCCCTGGAAACAGGTCGCTGGCGGCGGCCGTTACCAACGATGAGCGCGAACCTTCCCCCAACCCCAACAGCACCGCATACGCCGCCAGCCAAATCCCGGAACTGGAGGTACGTAACCCGGCCAAAATAGCAATGGCTGCCAGCAGACAGAATGATCCCAAAGCATAGGTTTTGTAGCGGCCAATGCGGTCTGAAATGGCGCCCCACATGACGAAGGCTACGGCCGTAACCAATCCCGAAAAGCCAATCATCCCGGCCGCCGCCAGCCGGCTAATTCCCACATCGGCCATAGCTGCCAGTTGGTGGACGGTCAGCATTCGCAGCGGACCAATGGCGCCCAGCGCGGCGACGATAACCAGCCAGAAGGACGGGGTGGCGATGACCTGGCGCATAGTCCAGTTGGTCTTGGGGGATACGGCCGTTACCTGCGGCGCCAACAGCGATGGCTTCTCATCATCCGGGTACAAACCCAGGCTGGCTGGCGTCAAGCGCAAAAAGAGGACAATGGGTATAACAATCAACAGCGCCAGACTAGCCAGAGCTACATAGGCCCAGCGCCAACCGATCTGGCTGATTAAAAACGCCACCCCCGGCGTCAGCAAAAGCGAGCCGACGCCCGTCCCGGCAAAAGCCAGACCAATGGCCGCCCCACGATACTGCCGAAACCAGCGCGCTATCACACTGGCCTGCGGCCCCAGACCCAAAATCGTGATGCCCACGCCCACGATTAGCCCATACGTCAGCGCCAATTGATTGAGAGAGTGGATGCGGCTGCTTAACAACAACCCCACAGCTACCAGGATGGCCCCCGCGCCAAACACCCGGCGCGGCCCCCACCTGTCCAGGGCAATCCCTGCCGGTGTGGAAAAAACCATAAACACAATCATGCTGACGGAAAAAATGAGCGCTGCGCTGGCCCGCGACCAGCCAAACTCATCCAGCAGGGCCACAAAGAACACAGTAAACGACAGGCGGATGCCAAAAGCGACCAACAGCGTCAGGCCGCACACAGCAACTATCAACCAGCCGTAAAACCAACTGGTTTTTGTGGATATTCGTTGGGGAATTGACACGAAGTCAGGCTGAGGATTAACGGTTGGACCAATCGTTAATCCTCAGCTAAAGAGAGGTTTACGCCGCAGCCGCAGCCTCTTCTTCATTAAACCAGGCAATAAGCGCCCGGAAAATATCAGATTCGGTAATGATACCCACCACCTTGTTGTGATCATCTATTACCGGCAGCGCCCCGATCTTGTTTTCCTGCATTTTGAGCGCCACCGATTTCAAGGAGTCATTCACATGCGCTGTGAGGACATTTTTTGTCATAATATCTTTTAGCTGCAATTTGGACAGCAGATAATTCATTTCCCACACATTGAGCGTGGTAGCCTCCGATGGTTCTGCTTTACGGATGTCACTGCGGGTAACAATGCCTACCAATTGATTATTCTTTTTCACAATGGGCAGACGGCGGATGTTGTGATCCCGCATGAGTTTATGGGCGTCCAACATGCCGGTATGCGGACCTGCTGTAATGACGCTTGTGACCATCCAATCTTTTACCAATGTATTCTTCATCTGATTTCACCTCTTTGCATTAGCCGCCCAGAAAAGCGCGCCGCACCTCTTCATTGTGCAGCAACTCTTCTCCGGTTCCCTCATAACTATTCTGCCCTAATTCTAACACATAACCGCGATCACTGATCTCCAATCCTTGCCGCGCATTTTGTTCAATCATCAAAACAGTCAGACCAATTTCTTTATTGAGGCGATCAATGCCCCGAAAAATCATTTTGGTAATCAAAGGGGCCAGTCCGGCGGAGGGTTCATCCATCAAAACCAGCTTCGGTTCCCACATCAGTGCCCGGCCGATTTCTAACATGCGCTGCTCACCGCCGCTCATCGTGCCCGCTTTCTGGTTTTTCCGCTCAGCCAGACGGGGGAACAATTCCAGAATATAGGCAATGCGTTGCTTGATCCGTTTCTTGTCTCGTTCCAGGTACATGCCCATCTCCAGGTTTTCGGCTACGGTCATGTCGGGGAAGACGCTGCGCAGTTGGGGCACGATAGTGATACCGGCTTTGAGGGCTTCTTGCGGCCGTATATTCGTAATGTCCCGGTCGTCAAACAGCACCCGGCCCTGACGGACATTCAGAAAGCCGTACAGTGCCTTGAATACGGTAGACTTGCCGGCTCCGTTAGGGCCAATGACGCAGACGATCTCGCCTGGCTTGACGTGCAGGCTGACTCCTTTGATGATGTCAAAATCGGCCTGGTAGCCGGAATAGATGTCTTGCACTTCCAACAGGGGACGGCCGTTACTCATCATACTCATCATCCCCCTCATCGCCATCCGCGCCAAAATAAGCCTCAATCACCGCCTGATTATTCATAATCTCATCCGGCGTTCCCTCCGCCAGCTTTTGCCCGTAATCCAACACAAACACCCGGTCGCACAAATCGCCGATAAAGTGGATATTATGCTCAATCAGCAAAAACGTTTTGTTATATTTACTGTTCAGTTCCCGGATACGATCCTTGATCGTTTCGATCAGCGTAGGATTGATACCCGACGTCGCCTCATCCAGCAAGATCAAGTCGGGGTCGGGCATCAACGCCATGCCAATTTCCAGCAGCCGCTTTTGCCCCCCGGAGAGATTGCCCGCTTTCTCCTTGATGACGTGCGACATCAAAAGAAAGTCCGTCAACTCTTTGGCCCGGCCTTCCATTTGCTGGCCGCTGGGACGCAGCTGCTTCAGGATGCCTTTGTTGCGCCACTGCTGGCTCAACAGTAGATTTTCTATGACTGTCAATTTGTTGTAGACGCGGATAATCTGGAAGGTGCGGGACAGCCCCAAATGGGCCACCTGGTACGGTTTTTTCCGGGTGATGTCTTCTCCCTTGAAGAAGACTTGCCCCTTGCTGATGTCCTGTACCCGGCTGAGGCAGTCGAACAGGGTTGTTTTGCCGCTGCCGTTGGGGCCAATCAACCCCATGATCTCGCCGGGGTACACGGTAAAATCCACGTCACTGAGGGCTGCCAGACCGCCAAAGTATTTGCTGACGCCACGGCCTTCGAGTAAGGGTTGTTGTTGGGTTACGGCCGTCATACTGGCGCCTCCACACTCTCCGCGGCATTGGCAGTTTCTTCCGTTTCTCCGTCCGCTTCCCGCAAAATCTTGCCCACCCAGCCGCCGATGCGCGTGCCCGAATTCGGGTCAAATGATCCCAACACCCCTTCCGGCAGGAACAGGACAATCAGAATCAAAACCAACCCCTGAATAATCAAATGGTATTGCAGGAAATTGGCCCACAGAACATCCCGCAGCCAATAGATGAGAACCGCCCCCAATACCGGCCCGGTCACAGTGCCCAGCCCGCCCAGCAGCGTTGCCAGCACCATATCCAGCGTCCGGCTGTCAAAGAAGACCACGTCCGGGTCAATAAACGTATTTTGATAAGCCCATAAACCACCGACCAGTCCGGTAAACGTAGCCGCCAGGGTAAACACCACAATTTTATGCAGCGTTGTATTGATCCCCCGCATCTCTGCCCCCACCTCATCTTCCCGGATGGCAATCAGGGTGTAGCCAAACTCGCTGCGCCGAATCCACCAAATCACCCATACCACAAAAATCATAAACAGTAACAACACATAATAAAACAACGGCCGATTCAAATAAGGTGGCAATGTCAAGCCGGAACCGCCGCCGGTAATCGGCCGTAACACCCGGATTATTTCCCGCACTGCCACAAAAGCGCCCAGCATAGCAATGGAAAAATATGCCCCCCGCAAACGCAGGGTGGCCGATCCTAATAAGATAGCAAAAACGGCCGCTACCACCGCCCCTATCAACAAAGCGGGCACAAAGGCCCAGCCCATCTGCGCCATCATCACCCCCGTGCCATACGCCCCCAGGCCAAAAAAGACCGCATGACCAAAATCATAATAGCCGGTAAAACCGCCAATTAAATTCCAGTCACTGGCCAGAATGATCAGCATAAACATCTGCGTAAGAGAAAACAGCAGGGAATTAGTGACCAGCTTGGCTTCCGGGGCTACAAATTGCGGGACGGGCAGGAGAAAGAGGAATAAGATCAGAAGCGCCAGCGCCCATTTCCCCAAACGGTATTTGCGCCACGCCTGCACAAATTTGACCATGGTCTTTTATCCCTCCGCCGGCCGCAGACTGCCGAATAAGCCTTGAGGTCGCACCACCAGCACCACCACCAGCAACACATAAGAAGCCACCACCCCTAAGTTGGTGCCAATGCCGGGAACGTAAGTGGCCACAAACACCTCAATCAACCCCAGCAGCAGACCACCCAGCAAAACACCGGGAATGCTGCCCAAACCGGCAATCGCCGTAATAGCAAACGCCTTCAGCGTCAGCGCCGGCCCCATAAAAGGGAAAATGGGTTGAATAGGGCTGATTAACGTGCCGGATGCTGAGGTAAAGGCAATAGCCAGGGCAAAGGTAAAAGCGTAAACGGCCGCAATCTCAATCCCTACAATACGCGCCGCTTCCCGGTTTTGCGCTGCTGCCCGGATACTTTTGCCGCGCCGCGTATGTTGCAAAAACAGGTACAGGCCCGCCATCATCAACAACGACATTATCAGAACGACCGATTTAGCCATGGGAATTGTGATGCCGCCTACCCGCCAAAAGCTGCTCAATACCGTATCCACTGTACGCGGCGTGGCCGAAAACATCAACTTAAACGAGTTCGATATGATGATGGACAAACCAAACGTCACCAACAGTGAGATGAGGTATGACCGGTCAATGATCCGGTTTATCAGTATCTTTTGCAGGAGATAGCCCATGACAAACATAACCGGAAACACAACCAGTAAGGCTAGAAACGGCTCCCAGCCATACTGCTTATTCAGAAACCAGGTCAGGTAAGCGCCCACCATCACAAATTCACCGTGGGCCAAATTGATGACGCCCATGACGCCCCAGATAATGGCAAACCCCAACACCATCACCGCGTAAAAACCCCCCAGCGTAATGCCGTTCACAGATGCCTGTAGAAATTGATTCATAGCTGCTCCGTTTCAGTGTTCAGTTGTCAGTGTCCAGTGTTCAGTCAGACCTGCCCACTGAACACTGATCACTGAACACTGATCACTGATTACTGAACACTGATTACCGCCTACCGCTCATCCCACGGCGGCATGGGGTATTGCAAATCCGATACGGCCGCTTCTTCCGGCGCGACGACCAGAATTTCGCCGTCCTGAATCTGGATAGCGCCCATTGGCTTACCGACATTCTTGCCGGTATCATCAAAGTTGATGGGGCCGTAGAAGGTCACTACGTCCAAGTCATACAACGCCTGCCGCACAGCGTCCATATCCGTGCTGCCGGCCGCTTCGATAGCCAGTTGCAGGGCCAGAGCCGTCGCGGTGGATTCGGCCGCCTGGTATGTAGGCGGTTCGCCCCACATAGCTTCGTAACGGTCGTTAAAGTCAGCCGCCGTGCCAAAGTAATCATCTTCCCAGGCCATAGACTTTTCCCACTGCGTCGGGCCAATGATGTAGTTGGCTGCCTCGCCTACCTCGGACACAAATTCCGGGTTGCTGGGGCCAACAGTGATGATCATGGCATCCGGGGAGAAGCCCAGTTCTTCAGCCGCTCGGACAAAGAGCAGGGCATCATTAAAGTGGCCGCCGCCGACAAACACGTCCGGGTCCAGATCGCGGAACTTGGTCATAATGGCAGAAACGTCAGCCACGTCTTTGGGATACGTTTCCACGGCCAGAATTTCCAGACCGTATTCATCGGCCCATTTCTCGGCGCCCGCGCCTACGGCCGAGGGGAAGGCTGTATCCTCGTAAGCGATGACGACAGATTTCGCGCCTTGATCGCTGACAGCTTTGAGGGCGGATTGGGTGTAGTTTCCGGCCGGGGTGAGGACGGCGAAAATGTTCTCGAAGCCGCGTTCAAAGATGGACTCGGACGCGCCGTTACCTTCCACCATGATGACGCCGTACTTTTCCGCAATCGCGCTGGTGGCCATCGTCAGGCCACTGGAATAGGGACCAAGCAGGTAATCTACTTCATCATCGGTGATGAGACGTTCTACCAGATTGGCGGCCGTATCCGGGTCGCCTTCGTCATCGTAATAGACGATTTCCACGTTATAACATTTGTCGCCTACCTGGATGCCGCCATATTCATTGTTCACCCAATCCAGCCAGGTGTTGTAGCCTTGCCGGGTATCTTTACCTTCGCGGGCGTACTTGCCGGTTTCAGAAACGGCCGCACCCAACACAATGGTGTCTTCGCATTCGGCCGCCATTTCTTCTTCAGCCGGCATGGCTTCCTCTTCGGCCGGAGCTGCCTCTTCCGCGGGAGCAGCTTCTTCGGCGGGGGCTGCTTCCTCCACTGGCGCAGCTTCCTCAGCCGGAGCGGCCGGTTCCGCTGTTTGCCCGCCACAGGCTGCCAGACCCAACATCAATACGACAAACAGGGGTAAAAACTTAAGATACTTACGGTATGACATGATCATCTCCTCCATCTAAACAGTTGTGGGGTAAAAAATGGATAAAACGCCATGAAGCAGTTTTCGCCTATGGCGGTCAGGATAGTTTCAGTTTAGAGGAAAAGGCGTAATGAAGGCATAAAAAAGGCGGGGGAAATGTAAACAAGTTATAAAAATGGGATTGGGATACCGCGGCTACCTGATTGACTGACAAAACTTATAAAACCGCAGAGAACGCAGAGATCGCGGAGGTTTGTACAGGAGTTCACATGCCGATGCGGGCACAACCATGAATGAAAAGCCGCGGATTGCGCGGATTTTACAGGATTTAATCTACATCTGCGGATTATTTTCAGAGGAGAAAACTCCGCGTCCTCCGCGCGCTCCGCGGTAAAATCTGAGATTTGTCAGTCAACCAGCCGCGGCTACTCAATTACCAAACCTGTAACCAATCCCATACTCCGTCTTGAGGTATTCAG